>CALIDR010000350.1 GCA_938022295.1 uncultured Burkholderiaceae bacterium | reverse complement strand
AGCGCTGGAAGGCGACGATCGCCGACCTGCTGCTCGAGGCCACCGGCTGCACGCGGCTGTACGAGCGCTCCGACTCCGGCGTGCGCGCGCTCGAGGGCCTGCCGCCCGCCACCGGCTGGCTGCGCGGCGACGGCGCGACCGCGGTCACGATCGGCGAGCACGGCTGGCGGCTGACGGTCGACGTCGCCGAAGGTCACAAGACCGGCTTCTACCTCGACCAGCGCGACAACCGCGCCCGCTTCGCGCAGTGGGTGCGCCACTTCGGCTGCGAGCGCGTGCTCAACTGCTTTTGCTACACCGGCGGCTTCACGGTGGCCGCGCTCGCCGGCGGGGCGCGCGAGGTGGTGAGCGTCGACTCGTCGGCCCCCGCGCTCGAACGCGCGCGCGCGCACGTCGCGCTCAACGGCTTCGAGGCGGCGCGCGCACGGTGGCTCGACGCCGACGTCAACGCGACGCTGCGCGATCGCCTGAAGGCCGGCGACCGGTTCGACGCCATCGTGCTCGACCCGCCGAAGTTCGCCCCCACCGCCGCCCACGCCGAGCGCGCCGCGCGCGCCTACAAGGACATCAACCGCCTGGCGCTGAAGCTGCTCGCGCCCGGGGGACTGCTGCTGACGTTCTCGTGCTCGGGCGGCGTCGGGGCCGAGCTGTTCCACAAGATCGTCGCCGGCGCCGGTGTCGACGCCGGCGTCGACGGCGCGCTGCTCGCGCGGCTCGAAGCCGCGTGCGACCACCCGACGACGCTCGCCTATCCCGAGGGCGAGTACCTCAAGGGCCTCGCAGTGCTGCGCCGCGACTGACGCGGGGCGCCGGACATCACCCCGGCGGCGTGACGCGTGGCTCGAACTTGGCACGCTTTACGGCGAAGTATGCCCTCACGTTGCGCACGTTGGCGTCCTGTGTGAAGAGGCGCCGCACCAGCGCGTCGTAGGCGGGCATGTCGGGCAGCCACAGCACGAGCACGAAGTCGGGGCCGGGCGAGACGCGCCAGCACTGCTGCACCGCCGGCTCGTCGACGGCGCGCGCCTCGAACGCGTCGAGGTGCTCGGCGCCCTGGCGGTCGAGCGTGACTTCGACGACTACCGACAGCGCCTGCGGCGCGAGCGCGGGCGAGACCAGCGCGACCTGGCGCTCGATCACGCCGGCGTCGGCGAGCCGCCGCACGCGGCGCATCGCCGTGGCCGGCGACACGCCGAGCGCGGCGGCGAGCTCGACGTTGCTGCGGCTGGCGTCGCTTTGCAGCAGGTCGAGCAGGTGGCGGTCGATGGCGTCGAGTTCGATCATGCAACGCCCTGTCGTCGAACATGGCTAAACTGCTTTATTCTTTCATGACCAACCGCCTATGTCGATTCGTTGCACGTGAACCGTGACAAACGAACGCATCGTTCACCGTGCCGCGCCTAGCATCGCCGCATCGGAACTTCGAGGGCATCGGACATGTGCGGGATCGTGGGTGGCGTGGCGGGGCGGGACGTCGTCCCGGTGCTGATCGAGGGGCTGCGGCGGCTCGAGTACCGCGGCTACGACTCGTGCGGCGTCGCGGTGCACCAGGGCGGGGCCCTGCGGCGCACGCGCAGCACGGCGCGCGTGGCCGACCTGGCCGCGCAGGCCGCCGCCGACGGCGTGCGCTCGGGCACCGGCATCGCGCACACGCGCTGGGCCACGCACGGCGCGCCGGCGATGCACAACGCGCACCCGCACTTCTCGGGAGATCGCATCGCGCTGGTGCACAACGGCATCATCGAGAACCACGACGAGCTGCGCGCCGAGCTGAAGGCACGCGGCTATGAGTTCACGAGCCAGACCGACACCGAGGTCATCGCGCACCTCGTGCACCAGCTCTACGACGGCGACCTCGTCGACGCGGTGCAGCGCGCGGTGCAGCGCCTGAAGGGCGCTTACGCCATCGCCGTGTTCTGCCGCGACGAGCCGCAGCGCGTCGTCGGCGCGCGCGAGGGCTCGCCGCTCGTGCTCGGCCTCGGGCGCGACGGCGAGCACTTCGTCGCCTCCGACGCGATGGCGCTGGCCGGCGTCGCCGACCGCATCGTCTACCTGGACGAAGGCGACGTCGTCGACCTGCAGCCGGGCAAGTTCTGGCTCAGCGCGCGCGGCGCCGACGGGCGCTGGCGGCCGGTCGAGCGCGAGGTCCGGCCGATGCCGGCGCACACCGCGGCGGCCGAGCTCGGCCCCTACCGGCACTACATGCAGAAGGAGATCTTCGAGCAGCCGAAGGCGATCGCCGACACGCTCGACGCGATCGAGTCCGTGAGCCCCGAGCTGTTCGGCGACGGCGCCTACCGCGTGTTCAAGGAGGTCGACCGCGTGCTGATCCTGGCCTGCGGCACGAGCTACTACGCCGGCAGCACCGCCAAGTACTGGCTCGAGGCGATCGCCGGCATCCCGACCGCGGTCGAGATCGCGAGCGAGTACCGCTACCGCACCAGCGTGCCCGACCCGCGCACGCTCGTCGTGACGATCTCGCAAAGCGGCGAGACGGCCGACACCCTCGCCGCGCTCAAGCACGCGCGCAACCTCGGCATGGCGCACACGCTGACGGTGTGCAACGTGCCCACCAGCGCGATGGTGCGCGAGTGCCGCTTCGCGTTCCTCACCCGCGCCGGCGCCGAGATCGGCGTGGCCTCCACGAAGGCGTTCACGACGCAGCTGGTGGGGCTGTTCCTGCTCGCGCTGGCGCTGGCGCAGGTGCGCGGGCGCCTCACCGAGGCGCAGGAGCACGAGCACCTGCGCGCGCTGCGCCACCTGCCGGTGGCGGTGCAGGCCGTGCTCGCGCTCGAGCCCCAGGTCATCGCGTGGGCCGAGGACTTCACGCGCAAGGAGAACGCCCTCTTCCTCGGCCGCGGGCTGCACTACCCGATCGCGCTCGAAGGCGCGCTCAAGCTCAAGGAGATCAGCTACATCCACGCCGAGGCGTACCCCGCCGGCGAGCTGAAGCACGGGCCGCTGGCGCTCGTCACCTCGGAGATGCCGGTCGTCACCGTCGCCCCGAACGACGAGCTGCTGGAAAAGCTCAAGAGCAACATGCAGGAAGTGCGCGCGCGCGGCGGGCAGCTGTACGTGCTCGCCGACGCCGACAGCCGCATCGAGAGCGACGAAGGCGTGCACGTGATCCGCATGCCCGAGCACTACGGTGCGCTCAGCCCGCTGCTGCACGTCGTGCCGCTGCAGCTGCTGGCCTACCACACGGCGGTCGCGCGGGGGACCGACGTCGACAAGCCGCGCAACCTCGCGAAGTCGGTGACCGTCGAGTGACCGGGGCGCGCCCAAGGCAACGCCGGGTCACCCATTGTCTTCTCGGCCCCCGGGGCGCGGGCTCGGCGCGGCCCGGCCCCGGGAGCGCTCCCTAGAATCGGGCTCCGCCCAATGCCGAGCCCGCCATGGTCCCGCACCTCATCACCGCCCTGACCGGCCCGATCAACGAGCTCGAGCAGCGCATCCTCGAATCGATGCCGGCCATCGAGCGCTGGTTCCGCCTCGAGTGGATGGAGCACACGCCGCCGTTCTACACGTCGGTGGACATCCGCAACGCCGGCTACAAGCTCGCCCCGGTGGACACCAACCTGTTCCCCGGCGGCTGGAACAACCTCACCGACGAGATGCTGCCGCTGGCGGTGCAGGCGGCGATGGCGGCGATCGAGAAGATCTGCCCCGAGGCGAAGAACCTGCTGCTGATCCCCGAGCGCCACACCCGCAACACGTTCTACCTCGCCAACGTGCAGCGGCTGATGCAGATCTTCTACCAGACGGGCCTGAACGTGCGGCTGGGCACGCTCGACGAGACGATCAAGGCGCCGACCAAGGTCGCGCTGCCCGACGGCAGCGAGCTCACGCTCGAGCCGCTGGTGCGCACGCGCGGGCGCCTGGGGCTGAAGGACTTCGACCCTTGCACGATCCTGCTCAACAACGACCTCTCGGCCGGCATCCCGAAGGTGCTCGAGGGTCTGCACGAGCAGTACCTGCTGCCGCCGCTGCACGCCGGCTGGGCGGTGCGGCGCAAGAGCAACCACTTCCGCAGCTACGAGGAGGTGGCCAAGAAGTTCGCCAAGCTGCTCGGCATGGACCCGTGGCTGATCAACCCGATGTACGCCCACTGCGGCAAGGTCGACTTCGCCGAAGGCAGCGGGCTGGACTGCGTCAAGGGCCACGCCGACGCGCTGATCGCCAAGGTGCGGCGCAAGTTCAAGGAGTACGGCATCGCCGAGAAGCCGTTCGTCGTCGTCAAGGCCGACGCCGGCACCTACGGCATGGGCATCATGACGGTGCGCGACGCCAAGGAGCTCGACGACGTGAGCCGCCGCACGCGCAACAAGATGAGCGTCAGCAAGGACGGCCAGGAGATCACCGAGGTGATCATCCAGGAAGGCGTGCCGACCTACGAGCGCATCAACGACGCGGTGGCCGAGCCGGTGGTCTACATGCTCGACCGCTACGTCGTCGGCGGCTTCTACCGCATCCACGCCGAGCGCGGCGTCGACGAGAACCTCAACGCCCCGGGCTCGGCCTTCGTGCCGCTGGCCTTCGCCGAGGCGAGCCACCTGCCGCGCCCGGGCGAGAAGCCGGGCGCGAGCGCGCCGAACCGCTTCTACATGTACGGCGTGATCGGCCGCCTGGCGATGCTCGCTGCGAGCTACGAGCTCGAGGCGACCGACCCCGACGCCGAGGTCTACGAATAGGCCTGGGGCACCACGACGGGCACCACCGGCGGCAACGTGGCGGCCGCCACGAGCAGTTGCCGCACGCCGCGGATCGACGTCTTCGAGCGGATGCTGGAGATCTGCGTGCGCACCGTCGACAGCGCGACGCCGTTGCGGCGCGCGATCGTGCTGGCGGGCAGGCCTTCGAGCAGGTCGGCGAGCACGCGCGACTCGGCGGCCGTCAGCCCGTGATGGCGGCAGAACCAGTGCGCCGTCAGGTCCGGGCACACGCCGCGCTTGCCGAGGACGACCATCACCGTCGCCTCCTCGGCGCCATCCCCGGCCGCGGCCAGTGGCACCACCGCCACGTGCAGCGTGTCGGCCGCGGCACGCAGTGCAACCATCTGGCGCAGCCCGCGGCACCCGGCGGCTTCCAGCGCCTTGCGCCAGGCCTGCACGTTGGCGTCGCCGCGGGCCACGAGCAGGTCCCCTTCCAGGCGCAGGGCACCGTCGGCGAGCTGCGCGCGCGCGACGCGATTCAGGCAGCGCACGCGTGCGCCGACGAGCAGCACGATGCCGTAGTCGATCTCGTCGATCACCGACGACAGCCAGGCCCACGCTGTCGTGCCGCCCGTCGCGATGCGGTCGAATTCCGTGCTCATCGTCGCCCCCTTTGGGTCTCTGATCCGCTGCGCAGTGTGCCCAGCGCACCGGTGACCGCCAACTAAACCACGGGGGCGGCAGCGCCTGCGCGCCGGGCCTACGACCACGGTTTAGGCGGCCGACCTCCCGAACCGGTGCGCCGGGCGATATGCTGCGCACGCATCGTCGACCCCGCCCGATCGGCGCGGTCGAGGCGACGACGGGAGCGGCATCGTGCGCGTGCTGTTGATCGACGACCACCAGCTGTTGTGGAACGGCACGCGCCGGCTGCTCGCCGACGTCGTGCACGACGTCGACCCGACCGCCACGCTCGATTTCCGCGCCGCACGCGACGTGGCCGACGCGCTGCGCTGGCAAGACGAAGCGTTCGACCTCGTCCTGCTGGACTACCACCTGCCGGGCGAGGCCGGACTGGCCGCGCTGCACGCCGTGCAGGCCGCGTTCGACGGCACGCCGGTGTGCATGCTGTCGGGCGACGGCAGCCCCCAGTGCGTGCGAGAGGTGCTCGCCGCCGGCGCGGCGGGTTTCATTCCCAAGGCCTACGCGGAGCCCGAGATGGCCGACGCGCTGCGGCTGGTGCTGCGCCACCGCACGTTCGTGCCGGCCGAGTTCCTGCTCGCGGAGGACGTGGTGCGCGGCGACGAACCCGACGCCGTCGACGGCGGCGACCTGCGCCGTTTCCTTCGTCAGGAACTGTCGCCGCGGCAGCGCGAAGTGCTGCGGCTCGCCCTGCAGGGGTTGCCGAACAAGAGCATCGCTCGGCGGCTCGACATCGCCGAGGGCACGGTGAAAGTGCACCTGTCGATGGTGTACCGGGCACTGGGCGTGAAGAACCGCGTCGGCGCGCTGTACCGCGTGCTGCAGGCCGACGCCGCGTCGGCTCTGGACTAGTGCGGTGAGCGTCCCCGCCGCCCCGTTCACCGCCGACGAGGCCGAACAGTACGACCGCGAGCGGCTGGCCGTGCTCGTCGGCTACAGCGCGGCGATCCGCTGGCCGATGGTCGCGACGATGGCGGTGACCGCGGCGGTCGCCTGGGCCGGCGGCGTGCCGGCCGCGGTCGCGGGGGGATGGTTCGCCTCGACGGTCGTGGTGCGCGAAGTGCGCGCCGCGGCACTGCTGCGCCTGCAGCACCGCGACGCACGGCCCATCGCGGTGCGACTGCGCACGACGACGGCCTGGACGATCGCTCTCGGCGCCGCGTTCGGCGCGTCGGCGGCGTTCATGGCGTGGCTCGACACCGCGTTCGACGCCGTGCTGACGATGATCCTGATGTCGCTGTCGGCCGGTGCGGTGTCGACGACGTTCACGCTCGTGCCGGCGTTCCTCGGCTTCGCCGCCGCCATCGCGGTGCCGATCGCGCTGCAGTGGGCCTTCGCCGGCGGCGCGCTCGGCCTGGGCGTGGCCGCGCTCGTGCTGATGTTCCTCGGCGTGCAGATGCGCTTCGCGCGCCAGAACCTGGCGATGTTCGAGCAGTCGTACCGCATGCGGCTCGAGAACGCCGCCCTGCTGCGCGAGCTGGACGCCGAGCGCCAGCGGCTGTCTTCGGCACGCGACGCAGCAGTGGCCGCCGACCTGTCGAAGAGCCGCTTCCTCGCCGCGGCCAGCCACGACCTGCGCCAGCCACTGCAGAGCCTCGCCCTGAACGGGGGCGCGCTCGCGCGCCTGGGGCTGACCGGCGAAGCGCGCGAGATCACCGCCGAGATCAACGAGGGCATCGACGCCCTGCGACGCATGCTCGACGCGCTGCTCGACGCCTCGCAGCTCGACGCCGGCGCCGTGCGTGCCGAACTGCGCCCGATCCCGGTGGACCGCCTGCTCGACGCCGTCGTCGGCCGCTTCCGCGCCGCCGCGGCGGCCAAGGGGCTGCAGTTGCATGGCGAGGCACCGGCGGGGCTCGTCGTCACCAGCGACGTGCAGCTGCTGCAGCGCGCGCTGTCGAACCTGGTCGACAACGCGGTCAAGTTCACGCACGAGGGCGCGGTCAGGCTCAGCGCGCGCGCGGCCGCCGGTCGGGTGCTGATCGAGGTCGCCGACACCGGCATCGGCATCGAGCCAGCCGACCGCGACCGCGTGTTCGACGACCTGGTGCAGCTCGGCAACCCGCAGCGCGACCGTGCGCAGGGACATGGGCTCGGGCTGGGCATCGTGCGCCGGCTGTGCCGGCTGCTGGGCATCGCGGTCGCCGTCGAGTCCACGCCGGGGCAGGGCACGACGTTCCGCCTCGACGTGCCGGCCGGCGACGCGCTGCCCGCCGTGTCCGGCGCGACCGAGGCGGCGCACCCCGTCCTCGTCGCGCGGCGCGTCGTCGTGCTCGACGACGACGGCGCGGTGCGCGCCGCTTACGCACGCTCGCTGCGCGCGATGGGCTGCGCGGTGGCCGAAGCCGCCACGCTGGCCGACGCGCTCGCCGCCGCGGCGGCCACGCCGCCGGAAGTCGCGCTGGTCGACTTCCGGCTCGCCGGCGGCGTCGACGGGCTCGACGCGGTCGCGCGGCTGCGTGCCGAAGTGCCCGGGCTCGCCGCGGTGCTCGTCACCGCCGACGACTCGCCCGCACTGCGCGACGCGGCGGCGCGCATGGGCGTGCCGACGCTGCGCAAGCCGGTCACCGAGGCGATGCTGGCGGTGGCGATCGGCCAGGCCCTCGCGCCGGCGCCCGCCCCAGCACGTGACCATGTCGAGGAGTGACGGCCGTGTCTGCAGCGCACCGTTCCTGGCTGGCGCAAGGCGCCGAAACGCTTGCCGCCCGACTGGCCGAGACCGACGCGAAAGGAAGCCCCTTCGACTGCGACGTGCTGATCGTCGGCAGCGGCTACGGCGGCGCGGTCGCGGCGGCGCGGCTCGCGGGTTCCACGGTCGACGACCGCAGCGGCGGGCAGCGGCGGGCGACCGTGTGGCTCCTCGAGCGCGGGCTCGAATACCCGCCCGGCCAGTTCCCGTCGCGGTTCTCGGAACTGCCGGGGCACGTGCGCTTCTCATGCCAGGACGGCCGGCCGCCGCGCGGGCGCGACGAGGCGCTGTTCGACGTCCGGCTCGGCGGCGAGGTCTCGGTGCTGGTGGCCAGCGGGCTCGGCGGCGGCTCGCTGATCAACGCCGGGGTGATGCTGCAGCCGGACGACGGCGTGTTCAAGGACGGCTGGCCGAAAGCGGTGACCGCAGAGTCGCTCCGAGAGGCCTGCGAGGCAGCGTGCACGATGCTGGGACCACAGACGATTCCCGCCCATCGCGAGACCGTCAAGCTGGAGGTGCTGCGCGCCTTGGCCCGCAAGCAAGGCGCGCAACCAGAGAAGTGCCCCGTCACCGCCAACCTGTCGGATCGGAAGACCCAGAGCGACGCCGGCGTCGACCTCGCGCCGTGCACGCTGTGCGGCGACTGCGTGACCGGCTGCAACGTCGGCGCCAAGGGCTCGCTCGACACCAGCTACCTCGCCCGCGCCGCCGCGCGCGGCGTGGAGATGTACTGCGGCGGCGTCGCCGAGCGCGTCGAGAAGCAGGGGACGGCCGAAGCGCCGGTCTGGCACGTCCACTGGCATTACACCGACCGCCAGCGCCGGCCGGCCGACGGCAGCGCCTTCGTCGTCCGCGCCCGCCACGTCGTGCTCGCCGCCGGCGCGCTCGGCTCGACCGAGATCCTGCTGCGCTCGCGGGCGGCGGGCCTCGCGGTGTCGGACCGGCTCGGCGAGCGCTTCTCGATCAACGGCGACTGCATCGCCGCCGGCGTCGGCCACGACCGGCGCGTCGGCATCGTCGCCGACCCCGAGTCGGACCCGGCCGATCCGAAGGCGCGCTTCGTCGGCCCGACGATCACCGGCTTCGCGCGCGTGCCGGCCGACAACGGCCGGCCGGGCTTCGCGGTCCAGGAGTTCGCCGTGCCGGCGGCGCTGCGCGACGTGCTCGGCGAGGTGGCGGCCACTGCGCGCTCGCTGCCGTTCCTGTTCGGCGTCGACGACTCGTGGACCGACCCGCGCGCCGCCCTCGGCGCCGACCCCGCGGTGGCCAGCGACGACCTGATCGACCGCACGAGCGTCTGGGGCCTGATGGGCGACGACGGCGCGCACGGCAGATTGGAGCGGCCTTGCACGTGCGGCGAACCGTGGGCCGTCGACGCCGGCGTTCGCATCGCGTGGCCGCAGCCGTACAAGCTGCCGCTGTTCGAGCACATGAAGGAGAAGCTCCGAGCCGGCCTGAAGCCGGCAGCGGCCGCACTGGCGTCGAACACCGTGTGGGGTCTGCTGCCGGCGGTGTCGGTGCACCCGCTCGGCGGCTGCCGGATGGCCGACACGGTGGCGGATGGCGTCGTCGACGACCTCGGCCGCGTCTTCGACCGCGCCGGCGGCGTGCACCGGGGCCTCGTCGTGCTCGACGGCTCGATCGTGCCGAAGGCGCTGGGCATCAACCCGGCGCTCACGATCGCCGCGCTGGCCGAGCGGGCGCTGCCGAAGCTGATGGAGGACTGGCTGCTGAAGGCCGCGAACGGCGAGGTGAAGAAACTGCCGCCACGGCCCCTCGCGCGGCGTCACGAGTTGCCGCCGGCCGAGACGGTGTGGACGATCCGCGAGCGGCTGCAAGGGCCGTGGGCGCGCGAGGGTGAGACCCCGCTGTGGGCGCGGCTCGAGATCGAGTTCGACCCGATCCCCGGGCTGCGCAAGTCGCTGAACCTGCACCGCCGCATCGTCGGCGTGCGCCGGGGGGTGCTGACGCTGCATCGCGACGATGGCGACGCATCGCCGCCGGTGGCCACCGCGCGGCTCGGCGGCACGGTGGAGCTGTTCGCGCCGCCCGGGCCCGGCGCCGGCGACGACAAGCGCGTGACGCTCGCCTACCGGCTGGCCGTGCTCGGCGCGAGCGGCGGCGAGGGTGTCGGCCAGAGTGTCGGCCTGCGCGCCGGCGGCCGGCTCGAAGGCGTCAAGCGGCTCGGACTCACGCCGGAAATCGATCTCGAACCGGGGCCGATCCGCCAGCTGACCGAACTCGACGTCGCCTGCGACGGCCGCGCGGTCGGCCGCTGGTCGCTCGACCTCGGCCACCTCGCCGACCGGCGCGACCCGCTGCTGTCGATCGAGCGCCTCGGCACGATGCCCGACGCGCTCGCCGACCTCGGCGCGATCGGGCTGTACACGGCGCGCAAGTCACTCGAGGACCTGCTCGCGCCCGCCGGCCAGATCGGCGCGCTCGATGGACTGTTCCCCCGTGCAACGGCCGGAAGCGGTCAGCAGGTGTCAGCCAGCGAGCGCCGGCCCGGCCAGTGGGATGGCGGCCCCGAACCCGAGGTCCATAACGACCGCGCAGGCTGGCGGCTGACCCGCTACCGCAGTGAAGGTGAAGGTCGCGCGGTGCTGCTGATCCACGGGCTGGGCATGTCGGGGTCGAGCTTCACGCACGCGTCGATCCCGATGCCGCTGGCGCGCTGGCTGCACTACCGCGGCCGCGACGTCTGGGTGCTCGACGTGCGCAGCAGCATCGCCAACGACGTGGGGCGCCGCGACCCTGCGTCGCTGCACTGGACCGTCGAGGGCGTGGCCGCCGACATCCCGCCGGCGCTCGACTACGTGTGGCGCCAGACCGGCAAGAAGCCGGTCGACGTCGTCGCCCACTGCATGGGCGCGGTGATGTTCCTGCTCGCTGCGCTAGGCCACGGCGGCATGGCCGGACAGGTGCGCGCCGTCGTGCTGTCGCAGGTCGGCCCCCGGCTGCGGCTGTCGGCCAGCAACCGGCTGCGCGGCTTCGTCGCCAGCTACCTGCTGCAGTACCTCGGCGTCGAGGAAGTCGACGCCGCGCCGGCCGGCACCGGCTTCGCGCGGATCGTCGGCGACCTGCTCGCGAGCGCGTTCCCGTACGGCGACGAAGACCTCCTGGTCGAGGAGCGACTCGCCGCCCATCCGGTGCTGCAGGGCAGCGACTTCCGCCTCGTTCGGCGCCGCGCCGACGCCATCTTCGGCCGGCTGTTCGAGATCGGCCAGATGGCACCAGAGACGCTGGCGCACCTCGGCGCGCTGTTCGGCTGGGCCAAGGTGCCGATGCTCGCGCAGGCGATCCACTTCGCGCGGCTGGACATGCTGACCGGCACGCGCGGGCGCAACACGCTGCTGCGCGCGCCCCACGTGCGGCAGCGGCTCGGCTTCCCGCTGCTGATCGTGCACGGCCGGCGCAACGCCGTGTTCGACTGGCGCGGCAGCCTGCGCAGCCTGAAGCTGCTGCGCCGGCTGCGCGGCGAGGCCGCAGGCGCCGAAGAGCCGGCGCCCCCACCGACGGAGGACGCGGGGACGCCAGTCCGCCGGTACGGCCAAGGCCGCACGCGGCTGGCGGTGTTCGACGGCTACGGGCACCTCGACTGCCTCGTCGGCAAACTTGCGCACGTACAGGTGTTCCCGGAGATCGGCGACTTCCTCGACGAGCAGTGGCCGGACCAGGCGACGCCGGACGAGCCGGCGCGAGCGCTCGCGCGCGAGCCCGAGGCCCCTTGGCTCGGCCCGATGCTCGGCTGGCTGCGCGCGGGAACCGGAGGGCGCGTCGTCGCGCGCGTCGTGCTGCATCCGCGGCTGCAGCGCGCGCGCACACACGGCGTCATCGTCGTGCCGGTGCGGCGCACCGCCGACGGCGTCGTCCCCGACGCGGCACAGGGCGGCTGGCTGCCGTGGCCGAACGGCCCCGCGCAGCCGGTGGCGGCGCTGGACCTGGACATCGACCTCGCGCACCCGGCGGCGGCCGGCGCGACGTTCGCGCTGCTGACGCTGCACCGCGACGACCTCGACCTGCCGCTGGCCGGCACCCAGCGGCTCGAGACCGGCGTCGTCAAGAGCCTCGCCGAGCCGGCCGGCCCTGCTTGGCTGCAAGGCTGCCGGCCCCTCTTCGACGAAGTTCAGGTGACGCTGAACCACTGGTTCCGCGACCCGCGCAACGCCGGCGCGATCGAGACCTGCCTGATCGCGCTGCCCGCCGCCGCCGTCGCCGGCGCCGACCACAGGCGGCCGGCCGCGCCGGCACCGGCCGTGCTGCGCTTCGCGCTGTCGAGCTGCCAGTACCCGCGCGGCCTGTTCGACCTCGAGCCGGCGCAGGCGACCTGGCGGCGGCTCGACGCCGACGCGCAGGCCGACGACGCGCCGCAGTTCCTGCTGCTGGCCGGCGACCAGGTCTACGTCGACGCCACCGCGGGCGCCTTCGACCCGGTGATGCTGCGCTCGGCCGACCCGGCGGCGCGCGCCGCCGATCTCGACCGCGCGTACGAGCTGACCTGGGGCCTGCCGGCGTTCCGCCGTGTCGCCGCGCGGCTGCCCGTGTACCCGATGCTCGACGACCACGAGGTGCGCGACGCCTGGCAGGGCACGGCGCAGACGCCGCCGGGTGCCGACGCCGACGTCGACGCCGCGCTCGCCGCCTACGCGCGCTTCCAACAGCCGCTCGCGCCGGAGACGACGGGGGCGCGGCTCGGCGACGGCGCGAGCTTCGTCGTCCACCCGGCCGGCGTGCCGCTCGCGGTGCTCGATGCGCGCCGTTTCCGCAAGCCGCGCACGGCGTCGACGCGGGGGCAGGCGCACCTCCTGCACCCCGAGATTTGGAACTGGCTGGAGCAATGGCTGCCGTCGCTGTCGCGCGACGCCGTCAAACTCGTGCTGACCCCGGTGCCGCTGCTGCCGCCCGAGCGGTTCGACCCGCAGCGTCCGGCCGAGCGGATCCGCTCCGACACCTGGAGCGGCTTTCCGG
>CALIDR010000349.1 GCA_938022295.1 uncultured Burkholderiaceae bacterium | reverse complement strand
GCAGTGGTGGTCGGCGCTGACGCGCCAGTTCACCGAGATCGCCGCCAACGCGATGCGCGAGACGGCCGCCGAAGCGGCGCGCTTCGGCGAGGCCGCGCGGGCGCCTGCCGCAGCGACGCCCGGCGCATCGGGCGCGACCGCTCCGCGCAAGGCCGCCAAGAAGGCAGCGAAGAAAGCGGCGAAGAAGCCCGCCAGGAAGGCCGCCGGCCGGGGGCGGGTGGAGCAGGCCGAGCCGCCGGCCGGCTGACCCGGCGCGGTCAGCGCCCGGCGAGCCGGTGCGCGAGCGCCTGCACGCGCTCGCGCACGACGTCCGGCGGCGCGTCGGTGTCGAGCACGTGCGCGTCGGCGGCTTCGTCGCCGGCAATCGGCTCGGGCACGCGCCACTGCAGCGCCAGCACGTCCACCGTCGCGTCGGACGCATCGGTGCCGGCGCGCGAGCGCGCCTCGAGCCGCTGCTCGAGCACCGCGCGCGGCGCGCGGCAGTCGACGACGACGCAGCGCGCGCCGAGCGCCCGCGCGAGGGCACGCATCGCGTCGCGCTCGGCGCGGCGCAGGAACGCGGCGTCGACGACGACGTCGATCTCGCCGGCGATCGCCGCGCGCGCGACGTCGGCCAGCCGCGCGTAGGTGCGGCGCGTCGCCGCGGCGGTGTACAGCGACGCCGGGTCGCCGCGCGCGGTCGGCGCCAGGCCGTGCAGCCGCTTGCGCTCGACGTCGGAACGCACGCGCACCGCGCCGAGCGCCTCGACGAGCGTCTGCGCCACCGTGCTCTTGCCGCTGCCGCTGAGCCCCGTCGTCAGCACCAGCGTCGGCACCGCGGGCGAGGTCGCGGCCAGGCGCGCCAGCCGGGCGGCGCGGTCGACGCGGCGCTGCGCCGCCGCGCGGGCGGCATCGGCTTCGGCGGCGGCGACGCCGGGCTGCGCGGCGCGGATCGCCGCCACCTTGGCGCGCACCAGCGCCCGGTAGACGGCGAACCAGCGCCACGCCGGCAGCGCGTCGTGGTCGCCGCCGGCTTCGAGGTAGCCGCTGAGCCACCGCCAAGCCAGCGCCGGCAGGCCGTGGTCGAGCAGGTCCATGAACGCGAACGCGGCGTCGCTCGCGGTGTCGAGGTGGCGCAGCAGGGGCTCGAATTCGAGGGCGTCGAACGGCACCGGCGCGCCGTCGAGCCAGGCGACGTTGCCCAGGTGCAGGTCGCCGTGGCCCTCGCGCACGCGCCCCTGCGCGCGCCGTCGCGCGAGCAGCGGCGCGACGGCGGCGAAGCGCTGCTCGGTCCAGCGGTGCAGCGCGGCGACCGCGTCGGGGGCGATCGCGGCTTGCGCCAGCGCGTGCAGGTTGCCGCGCGCGTAGTGCAGCGCGGTCGCCGGGTCGCCGTGGCAGGCGGGCGACGCCGGCAGCGCGGCGTGGAACGCCGCCACCGCCTGCGCGAAGGCGTCCACCTTCGGAGCGTCGAGCCGGCCGTCGGCGGCCAGGCGGTCGAGCAGGAGCGCCTGATCGAAGCGCCGCATGCGCAAAGCCCACTCGATCGGCGCGCCGGCACCGCCGAGGCGCGGCGCGTCGACGCTGCCGGTGACCGGCAGCACGTCGACGTACCACGCCGCCGCGGTGCGCCGGTTCAGCCGCAGTTCCTCGTCGCAGAAGTGGCGGCGGCGCTCGAGCGTCGAGAAGTCGACGAAGTCGAGTGCGAGCGGCTTCTTGACC
Organism: uncultured Burkholderiaceae bacterium; assembly: GCA_938022295.1. Taxonomy (GTDB): domain Bacteria; phylum Pseudomonadota; class Gammaproteobacteria; order Burkholderiales; family Burkholderiaceae_C; genus Calidifontimicrobium. The sequence goes on along the minus strand of CALIDR010000349.1, from coordinate 16,338 downwards.
TTCAGCGCCCACGCGCCGGCGAGCACGACCGACGACAGGTGCGTCTCGATCACCTCGGCCGCGCCGTCGAACGTCTGCGGCCAGGCTTCGGGACGGCACAGCCCGCGCACCAGCGCCTGGTGGCGGGCCAGCGCGGCGGCGACGTCGTCCATCGCCGCGCATTGTGCGGGCGCGCCGGTTCCCCCGCCGGGGTGGGCCGCGGACCGCCTTCGGGGCGATGGAGCGCGGGCGCCGCACGGCCGACGATGGGGCCGTCGGCCATCGCCTGCCTTGTGATGCCATCGAGGTCGCCCATGAACTGCCGTGCCGCGTTGCCGTTCGTCGCCGCCTGGTCGCGCTGGACCCGCGGGCCACGCCAGCCCGCGGCGGCGGCCGGCAGCGCATCGGCAGGCCTGCCGCGGCGCGATGACGACGCCGCGGCGAGCGGCTGCGGGTGGTTCGACTCGAGCCACGACCTCGCGCGCGGGCTCGAGTGGTGCGAGGTCGACGCGACGGCGCTGGACGCACCCCTGGCCGGCGGCTGACGGCGGCCGGCGGCGCCGGCGGTCGGCCGCAGGCGCGTTTCGTCCGCGCCGTGGCGCGACCGGTCGCATCGCGCTCGTCGCGGGTGAGCGGGGGGCCTACCTTGCGGCCGTTGCAGCCTGCCGGAGCCCCGATGCATCCCGCCGCCGACCGCTTCGTCGCCCTGACGGCCGCCGCCGTCGTCACCACGCTGGTTGCCGCCGGAATCGACGCGCTGGCCGTGCGCCCCACGGGCGACCCCCGCGCGGCGGCGATCGCGCGGCCGTCCCCTGCGGCCACCGTCGCACCGGCGGCCCCGGCCGCCCGCGGGGGCGAACCGCCGGGCGCGCCAGCGTTCCCCGAGCGCGCCTGACCGCGCCGGCCGGGCGGGCGGCCGCGGCGGCGCGCGTGGGTACTATCGCCCGCCATGGGCCGACTGACGACATGGCTGCGGCGCGCCGACGCCGCGCGGCTGGCGACGATGCTGCTCGCGCTGTGGAAGCTGCTGCGCCACCCCGACACGCCGTGGGCGCCGAAAGTCGTCGCGCTGCTCGTGCTCGCCTACGCGCTCAGCCCGATCGACCTGATCCCCGACTTCATCCCGGTGCTCGGCCAGCTCGACGACGTCGTGCTCGTGCCGCTGGGCGTCGCGCTCGCGGTGTGGCTGACGCCGCGCGCGCTGTGGGAAGCGCGGCTGCGCGAGGCCGAGGCCGGCGCCGAGCGCCTGCCCCGGGTGCTCTGGGGCGCGCTGCTGGTGCTGCTGGTGTGGGTGCTGGTGATCGGCGCGTTCGGCTGGTGGCTGTGGGGGTGGTGGAGCGCCGGGTCGACGTGATCCGGCGGCGGCTGTTCGTCGCGGGATGGCTGTGGGCGTCGATACCGGCAGCGGCCCACGCCGGCGCGGCGCCGCGCGTGACCGGCACCGTCGTGTGGGTCTCCGACGGCGACAGCCTGACGCTGCGGCCGGCCGACGGCGGCGCGCCGATCGCGGTGCGGCTGTGGGGCATCGACGCCCCGGAAATCTGCCAGCCGGGCGGGGCCGAGGCGCGCGCGGCGCTGCAGGCGCTGGTGCGCGGGCGCACCGTGACGCTCGAGCCGATGGGCCGCGACGCCCACGGCCGCCTGCTCGCGCGCGTGCGCGTCGGGGGTGTCGACGTCGGCGAGCGCCTGGTGCGCGACGGCCACGCCTGGAGCTACGGCGCCGGCGGCGGCCCGTTCGCCGCGCAGGAGCGCACCGCGCGGTCGATGCGGCGAGGGGTGCACGCGGCGGGCGACGCCGAGCGCCCGCGCGACTTCCGCCGCCGCCACGGCCCGTGCCGCGTTGCCGCCCCGGCGCGCTGAGCGCTGGCGCGAGCGTGCCCGAGCGCCCGGCGCGGCCGTGCAATCCTGCGCGTTGCCGCCGCGGCACCCCGCGGCCGCGGGGCTGGCGGTCGTCGGCCCGACCTTCAGAATCGGCGTCGACGGCCGATACCCGTTCCGTGGCCCCGCAGAGTCGGACCCGGCCGCCGCCCACCCCTCGATCCGCAGGCACGCCATGCCCTTCAGCCTCTTCCGCAGATCGACTTCCGGCCCGTCGGCCAGCACCGAGGCGCGCTCGCGCGCCGCCGCCCGCGCCACGCTCGCGCAGGCGTCCGACTTCACGCAGGCGCGCGCGCCGGCGCGCCCGCAGGACCACAAGCTGAGCGAGCCGGCCCGCCGCTGGCTGGCGACGCTGCCGCCGGCCATCCTGCCGCGCGCGCTGTGCTCCCAGTACCCGCGCATCGCCAACCGCCTCGCGCTCGTCTGGTCCGACGCCGTGCTGACGGCCCACGTGCTCGACAACCTGCTCGTCGACCGCCGCGGCGGGCGGCGCGGCTTCCCGCAGGCGGTGCGCGACGAGTTGCTCGCGCTCGCCCAGCACCACCGCCACCACGTGCCGACGTCCAAGCTCGACGGGCTGGAGGTCGTCGAGTCGTTCGACCGCGGCGCGTGGGACACCGCCGCGATGGCGCTCGGCGACCGCTGATCCCCCGGCGGCGCTCAGCGCCGCGACACCCAGCGCAGTTCGATCGTGTCGTTGGGCCACTGCACGGCGTCGACGGCCGGCGCCATCGCCCACGTCAGCGTGCGGCGGTACAGCGGCACGTACGGCAGGTCGTCGTGCACGATGCGCAGCGCCTCGGCGACGAGCGCGCGCCGGCGCGGCAGGTCGGGCTCGACGCGGATCGCGTCGACGATCGCGTCGAGCCGCGGGTTCGCGTAGCGCCCGGCGTTGAAGGTGCCGAGCCCCGAGCGGTCGAAGCTGCGGAACAGCGCGTTCAGCGACGCCCAGGCGTCGGGGCTCGGCGTCCAGCCGTACTCGACGAAGCTCGCCGTGCCCTGGCTGAGCTTGGGGAAGAACTGGTTGGTCGGTGACGAGCGCAGCGTCGTGCGGATGCCCACCTGCGTCAGCATCGCCGTCACCGCCTGGCACACCGCCTCGCGCCAGGCGACGTTGACGCAGTCGAGCGTGACCGCGAAGCCGTTCGGGTAGCCCGCTTCGGCGAGCAGCGCGCGCGCCTTCGCCGGGTCGTGCGGCAGGCGGCGGTCGAGCTCGGGCGGCACGCCGTCGATGCGCGGCGACAGGAAGCCGCCGGTGGGCGTGGCCTGGCCGCGCAGCACGCGGTCGACGATCAGCTCGACGTTGATCGCCTGGTAGACGGCCTGGCGCACGCGCCGGTCCTTGAACGGGTTGCGGCCCTTGACGTCGGCGAACTCGAGCTCGTCGCGCGCCTGGTCGAACGTCAGGTACTGCTGGCCGAGGTCGGGCATCTGCAGCAGCTTGACGCGGCCCTCGCGCTGCAGCCGCGGCACGTCCTGGAACGGCGGGTCGAGCACGAGGTCGACCTCGCCGCTGGCCAGCGCCGCCAGCCGCGTGGCGTCGCTCCTGATCGTGACGAACGTCGCCTCGCGCAGGTTGCCGGTGCGCGGGTCGCCGCGCCCCCACCAGCGCGGGTGCGCGCGCAGCACGACGCGCACGTCCGGTTCGTAGCGTTCGAGCGCGAACGGCCCCGTGCCGTTGGCGTGGCGCACCGCGTGCGTCTCCTGGCGGGCGTTGAAGTCCTGCGCGCGCTCGACGCCGTGCCGGGTCGCCCACGCCTTGCTCATCACGTGGATGCCGTTGAGCTTCTCGGGCAGGACGGCGTCGGGCGCCTCGAGGTCGATCTCGATCGTGCGCGCGTCGACGGCGCGCACCGCGCGCACGCCCTTGAGCTGGAACGCCCGCTGCGACGGGGCGGCCAGCGCCCGCTCGAGCGAGAACACCGCGTCGTCGGCCGTGAACGGCGTGCCGTCGTGGAACACCACGCCCTCGCGCAGCGTGAAGCGCCAGCGGGTGGGCGCCACCGCCGTCCACTGCGTGGCCAGCGCCGGCTCGAGGCGGAACTGCTCGTCGCGCCCGACGAGCGACTCGTAGACCTGGTTGACGACGCGCGTGTGGTACAGCAGTGCGAGCGCGTGCGGGTCCATCGTCTGCGGGTCGAACGCGCTGGCCAGCCGCAGCGACTGCGCCGCCGCGCCGCCCGCGACCCCCAGCGCGGCCGCGAGCCACAGCAACAAGGCGCCGAGGCGTCGAGCGACCATCGCGCGCGACCCGGTCAGGCGATCGCGTCCGCGGGTGCGGCCGCCGGCGTGCTACCGCGCAGCTTGCGCTCGCGCACCGCGGCGAGGAAGTCGGCGAGGATCGGCTTGCCGTCGAGCTGTTCCTCGTGCAGCGTCTCGAGCGCCATGAACTCCGGGTGCCACTGCATCCCGAACACGTAGCTCGGCCCGCGCCAGCGGATCGCCTCGACGAGGCCGTCGGGCAGCGCCAGCGCCTCGACGACGAGGTCGCGCCCGACGTCCTTCACCGCCTGGTGGTGGATCGAGTTGACCGCGGCCTGCAGCGTGTTGGGGTACAGCGACGCCAGGTGCGTGCCCTGCACGATGTTGATCGCGTGCAGGCGGCGGTCGTAGAGGTCGGCGTCGTGGTGCGCGATCGCGTGCGGCAGCTGCGTCGGGATGTCCTGGTACAGGGTGCCGCCGAAGGCGACGTTGATCATCTGGTGGCCGCGGCAGATGCCCAGCACCGGCTTGCCGGCCTCGACGAAGGCCTCGACGAGCTGCATCTCGTAGCGGTCGCGCACGCGGTCGCCGTGCCAGCGCGGGTCGATCGGCGTCTCGCCGTAGCTCTCGGGCGCGATGTCGTTGCCGCCTTGCAGGATCAGGCCGTCGAGCATGTCGGCGTAGCGGCGCAGGCTGATGTCGCGCCGCTTGACGATGCTGTCGGCATCGACCGCCGGGATCATCACCGGCAGCACGTGGCGCGAGATCACCCAGTGCGCGACCGACTGCTCCAGGTAGTGCAGCGTCTTCGTGAACACGCCGCCGATGTCGAGCACCGGCGTGGCGGGGTAGTAGATGCGGGCGGAGATGCCGATCAGCAGCGGGGTCGAGTCGGGCATGGCGGGGGCGGCGCGGAGGGCCGCCTCAATGTAGCGCAGCGGCGCGCGCGGCGCGGCCGGTCTTCAGCGGTCGCGCATCAGCGTGCTCTTGCCGAACAGGCTCTCGACGAGGTCGACCGCCAGCACCGCGGTGCGGTTGCGCACGTCCAGCGCCGGGTTGAGCTCCATCACGTCCAGGCTCGCCAGGCGGCCGCTGTCGGCGATCATCTCCATGCACAGCTGCGCCTCGCGGTACGTCGGCCCGCCGGGCACCGTGGTGGCGACGCCGGGGGCGATCTCGGGGTCGAGGAAGTCGACGTCGAAGCTCACGTGCAGGTGCGTGCCGGCGTCGAGCGTGGCCAGCGCGAGTTCCATCGCGTGGCGCATGCCGTGCTCGTCGATGTAGCGCATGTCGAAGACCTCGAGGCCGGCGGCGTGCACGAAGCGCTTCTCGCCGGGGTCGACGCTGCGGATGCCGATCTGGCGGATCCACTTCGGCTGCAGCGCCGGCGCCTGGCCGCCGATGGCCAGCAGCGGGGGCGGGCCGTGGCCGCACAGCACCGCCACCGGCATGCCGTGCAGGTTGCCGCTGGGCGTCAGCGCGCTGGTGTTGAAGTCGGCGTGGGCGTCGAGCCACAGCACGCGCAGCTTGCGCCCGCTCTCGCGGCAGTGCGCGGCCACCGCGGCGAGGCTGCCGATGGCGAGGCTGTGGTCGCCGCCGAGCACGATCGGCAGCCGCCCGCGGCGCAGCTCGGCGAGCACGGCGTCGTGCACGGCGCGGCTCCACGCGGCGACCTCGTCGAGGTGCCGGTAGCCGTCCACCGCCGGCTGCCAGGGGTTGCCGGGGCCGGCGAGGTTGCCGCGGTCGACGACGTCGACGCCGTGGCTTTGCAGCGCCGCCGCCAGCCCTGCGACGCGCAGCGCCTCGGGCCCCATGCTCGCGCCGCGCACGCTGGCGCCGACGTCGGTCGGCGCGCCGATCAGGCTGACGAAGCGGTGGGTCATCGCCGCCGGGTCAGATGTCGTCGGCGAACGCGCCCGTCTCGGTGGGCGGCGCGTCGAAGCCGTAGTGCGCGGCGAGCAGCTCCCACGCCTGCTCGGCGGTCTCGACGTAGTGGAACAGGTGCTTGTCCTCGGGCGAGATCATCCCCGTGCGGACGAGGTGGTCGAAGTCGATCAGCCGGCTCCAGAAGTCGCGGCCGAAGAGCAGGATCGGGCGGTGGCGGATCTTGCCGGTCTGTTGCAGCGTCATCACCTCGAACAGTTCGTCGAGCGTGCCGAAGCCGCCGGGAAAGCACACGAGCGCGATGCTTCGCATCAGGAAGTGCATCTTGCGCATCGCGAAGTAGTGGAACTGGAAGCACAGCTGCGGCGTGATGTACGGGTTCGGCGCCTGCTCGTGGGGCAGCACGATGTTCAGCCCGATGCTCTTGCCGTCGACCTCGTGCGCGCCGCGGTTGCCGGCCTCCATGATCCCGGGGCCGCCGCCGGTGCAGACGTAGATCGGCGTGTCGTGCGAGCGCGAACGCGTCGTCACCAGCGCCGCGAAGCGGCGCGCCTCGTCGTAGTAGCGGCTCATCGCGAGCGCCGTCTCGGCGCGCGCCAGCGCGGCCGCGTCGTCGCCGCGGCGCGCGGCGTCGAGCTGGCGGCGCGCCTCGTCGGGCGGCAGGATGCGCGCGCTGCCGAAGATCACGATCGTCGACTCGATGCCGAGCTCCTTCTGCACCAGCTCGGGCTTGAGCAGCTCGAGCTGCATGCGCACCGGGCGCAGCTCCTCGCGCAGCAGGAACGCGGTGTCGGTGAAGGCGAGCCGGTAGGCGCTGTCGGGGCCGGCGTAGCGCTCGATCGCCGGTACGGCGTGCGCCTCCTCCTCGGCGCTCGGGAAGTTGCGGGCGGTCAGGTCGGCGCGTTTGGTGTCCATGCGGCGAAGGTGCGGAAGGGAGGGCGCCGCGTCAGCCACGGCGGGCGGCGCACACGGGGCAGTTCGGCTGGCGCTGGACGCGGATCTCGTGCCACTCCATCGTGCGCGCGTCGAGCATCTGCAGCCGCCCGGCGAGCGACCGGCCGACGCCGGCGAGCAGCTTCAGCGCCTCGGCCGCCTGCACGGTGCCGACGATGCCCACCAGTGGCGCGAACACGCCCATCGTCGCGCAGCGGACCTCCTCGAACGTCGACTCGGGCGGGAACACGCAGGCGTAGCAGGGCGCAGCGGCGTCGCGGGTGTCGTAGACCGAGACCTGGCCGTCGAAGCCGATCGCCGCGCCGGCCACCAGCGGCTTGCGGTGGGCCACGCAGGCGGCGTTGACGGCGTGGCGGGTGGCGAAGTTGTCGCAGCAGTCGAGCACGACGTCGGCGTCGCGCACCAGCGGATCGAGCGCCGCGGCGTCGACGCGCTGCAGCACCGGCACGACGTCGACCTCGGGGTTGATCGCGCGCACGCTCTGCATCGCCGACAGCGCCTTGGGCACCCCGACGCGCGAGAGGTCGTGCGCGATCTGGCGCTGCAGGTTGGTCAGGTCGACCGTGTCGTGGTCGACGACGACGAGCCGCCCGACGCCGGCGGTGCCGAGGTACAGCGCCACCGGCGAGCCGAGCCCGCCGGCGCCGATCACGAGCGCGCGCGCCGCCAGCAGACGCTCCTGGCCCTCGACGCCGATGTCGTCGAGCAGGATGTGGCGCGAGTAGCGCAGCAGCTGGGCGTCGTTCATGGCAGGGCGCGGACGGACGACGAACGAAAACGGGGCGCCCCGGGCGCCCCTCATCCGTCAGGCGACGCGACGCGCGCGGTCATCCATCGTTCGTCGTGCGCGCGCGGCGAGCCGTCAGCGGGCCGGCGCCTCGGCCTTGCGCTCGGCCATCGTCTTGCTGGTGACGACGGGCTGGCCCTTGAGGTGATTCAGCGCCTGCTGCAGCGGGAAGTCGTTCTCGCTGCCGAACTCGGGCAGCGTGCGCGCGGCGTCGCTTCCCTTGGCCGCCTGCTCCTCGAGGCGCTTGCGGGCCTCCTCGCGCGCCTTCTCGCGCGCCGGGTCCTTCTCTTCCTCGGCGCCGGTCAGGTGGCGCTCGTAGTCGGCTTCGCGCATGCGCAGCGCGGCGAACACGTTGCCCTCGGCGGTCTCGTCGATCCACAGGTCGGGCACGATGCCCTTGGCCTGGATCGAGCGGCCCGACGGCGTGTAGTAGCGCGCCGTCGTGATCTTCAGCGCCGTGTCGGCCGACAGCGGGCGCACCGTCTGCACCGAGCCCTTGCCGAAGGTCTGCGCGCCGAGCACGGTGGCGCGCTTGTGGTCCTGCAGCGCGCCGGCGACGATCTCGCTGGCCGAGGCCGACCCCTCGTTGACGAGCACGACCAGGGGCACGTTCTTCAGCGCCTCGGGCAGCCGGCGCAGCGGGTCGGCGCCGACGCGGCGCACGTAGTGCTCGGGGGTGGCGCGGTAGGTGGCCTTCGAGTCGGGCACCTGGCCGTTGGTCGTCACGACGACCGCGTCGCGGGGCAGGAACGCGGCCGAGATCGCGATCGCGCCGTCGAGCAGGCCGCCGCCGTTGTTGCGCAGGTCGAGCACCAGGCCCTTCAGGTTCGGGTCCTGCTTGTACAGCTCCTCGACCTTGCGCACGAAGTCCTCGACCGAGTTGTCCTGGAACTGGCTCAGCCGGATCCAGCCGTAGCCGGGCTCGACCATCTTCGCGCGCACGCTCTGGGTGCGGATCTCGGCGCGCGTGATCGTCACCGGGAAGGCGCGGTTCTCGGACTTGCGGAACACGGTCAGCACGACGCGCGTGTTCGGCTCGCCGCGCATGCGCTTGACGGCCTGGTCCATCGTCAGGCCCTTGACCGGCGTGTCGTCGATGCGGGTGATCAGGTCGCCGCTCTTGATGCCGGCCTTGAACGCGGGCGAGCCCTCGATCGGCGAGACGACCTTGACCAGGCCGTCCTCCATCCCGATCTCGATGCCCACGCCGACGAAGCGGCCGCTCGTGCCCTCGCGAAATTCCTTGAAGCTCTTGCGGTCGAAGTACTGCGAGTGGGGGTCGAGGCCGGAGACCATGCCGGCGATCGCGTCGGTGATCAGCTTCTTCTCGTCGACCGGCTCGACGTAGTCGGTCTTGATCATCCCGAACACGGCGGCCAGCTGCTGCAGTTCCTCCAGCGGCAGCGGCGCGAGCGAACTGCGCGCGATCGCCTGGAACTGCATCGTCGTCAGCGCTCCCGCGAGCGCCCCGATGGCCACCAGACCGGCGACTTTGAATTTCGAGCTCATGATGCAGGGACCTTCGGCGGGAGGAGACGACCACGTCGCGCCGCGCGAGCAGCGGTGCGAACCAGTATAAGACTGCCCGCGTTTTCGAGGGGGTGGCGGCGCGAAAGTTGCGCGGCGCGGCGTACCGAATTGGGGCGCCGCGCCGAATCCGGCGCGGCGGCGGCGGTCACGCTCCGGCGGCGCTGCGCGGGAAGGTGACGACGTGGTCGGCCTCGATGCGGATGCCGATCCACTCGCCGACCTGGTGGTCGTGGTGGCTCGGCACGTGCGCCATCACGCGCTCGCCGCTTGCCAGGCGCAGCGTGTAGAGGAACTCCGAGCCGCGGAACGCCTTGCGCTCGATGCAGGCCTTGACCGGCGAGGCGTCGTCGTGCACGACGTCGTCGGCGCGCAGCAGCACGTCGCACTCGCCGCCGGGGAAGGCGTCGGGCAGCGGGCACTCGGCCATGTCGTGCAGCTCGCCGAGCGGCGTCATCACGCAGTGGCCGTGCTCGCACTCGACGATGCGCGCCGGCGCGAACACGCCGTGGCCGATGAAGTCGGCGACGAAGCGCGTCGCCGGGCGGTGGTACAGCGCGTAGGCGTCGTCCCACTGCTCCAGGCGGCCGCGGTGCATGACCCCGATCACGTCGCCGACGGCGAACGCCTCGAGCTGGTCGTGGGTGACGAACAGCGCCGTCGTGCCGGTGTGCTTCAGGATGCCCCGGACGTCGTGCGCCAAGCGTTCCCGCAGGTCGACGTCCAGGCTCGAGAACGGTTCGTCGAGCAGCAGCAGCCGCGGCTGCGGCGCGAGCGCGCGCGCCAGCGCGATGCGCTGCTGCTGGCCGCCCGAGAGCTGGTGCGGCGCCCGCCGCGCCGCGTGCCCGAGGCCGACGAGCTCGAGCATCTCCTCCACGCGCCGCCCGCGCGCGGCGCGCGGCAGGTGGCGCAGGCCGAAGGCGACGTTGTCGGCCACGCTGAGGTGGGGAAACAGCGCGTAGTCCTGGAACACCATGCCGATGCGCCGCGCCTCGGCGGGCACGTGCACGCCGCTCGCCGCGTCGGCGACGACCTCGCCGGCGATGCGGATGCGGCCGCCGGCCACCCGCTCGAGCCCGGCGACGGCGCGCAGCAGCGACGTCTTGCCGCAGCCCGACGGGCCGATCAGCACGCCGATCTGACCGGCGGCCAGGCCGAGCGACACCCCCTCGACGGCGGGGCGCGCGCGGCCATAGCGCACGCCCACTTGCAGGAGTTCGAGGAACATGCGCCTATCATAGCCTGCGAAATGAGGATCGTTCTTATTCAGACCGACGGCGTGAACCCACCCCGCGGCGCGGACGACGGCGCCCCGATGCGATGCGCTGGGCGCTGACGGCGGGCTGCGCGCTGCTCGCGCTGCCGGTGCTCGGCGTGCTCGGCTCGTGGCTCGCGCTCGACGCCGCCGCGCTCGACGTCCTCGCGCACCAGTTCGAGACCGTGCTGCCGGCCTACACCGCGCAGACGCTGGTGCTGGCGCTCGGCGTGGGCGCAGGCGTCGCGCTGGTGGGCGGCGCCACCGCCGCGGCGGTCACGCTGTTCGATTTCCCCGGACGGCGCGTCCTCGAGTGGGCGCTGCTGCTGCCGCTGGCGATGCCGGCCTACGTGCTCGCCTACGCCTACACCGACTTCCTGCAGTTCGGCGGCCCGCTGCAGACGTGGCTGCGCGCCCTCACCGGCGCGCGCGGGGCGCTGTGGCCCGACGTGCGCAGCCTGCCGGCGGCGATCGTGCTGTTCGTGCTGTGCCTGTACCCCTACGTCTACCTGCTCACCCGCGCCGCGCTCGGCGAACGCGGCGTGCAGATGATGGAAGCGGCGAGCCTGCTCGGCGCCGGGCTGCGGCGGCGCATCGTCGAGGTCGCGCTGCCGCTGGCGCGCCCGGCGATCGCCGCCGGCGTCGCGCTGGCGCTGATGGAGACGCTGGCCGACTACGGCGTGGGCGCCTATTTCGGCCTGACGACGTTCTCCACCGGCATCTACAAGGCCTGGCTGGTGATGAACGACCGCGTCGCGGCGGCGCAGCTCGCCTCGGTGCTGCTGGCCGTCGTCGCCGTCGTGCTGTGGCTCGAGCGCCGTGCGCAGAGCCGGCTGCGCTTCGTGACCAGCCGCCCCGGCGCGGCGCTGGCCGGCGAGGCGCGGCCGGTGCGGCTGCGCGGCCGTGCCGCGGCGGCCGCCGTCGCGCTGTGCGCGGTGCCGGTGCTGCTGGGCTTCGCGTTGCCGGTGGCGGTGCTCGGCCACATGCTGTGGCAGGAGGCGCTGCACGCCGAGCCGGGGCTGCCGCTGCAGCGCTTCGCGCAGTGGGCGTGGACGAGCTTCCGCCTGGCCGCGCTGGCGGCGGCGCTGGCGGCGACGCTGGCCGTGCTGCTCGGCTTCGCACTGCGCACGCGGCGCCCCGGCGAGGGGGCGGCGGCGGTGGCGCTCGCCGCGGCGGCGCGCGTCGTCTCGCTCGGCTACGCGGTGCCGGGGGCGGTGATCGCGGTGGGCATCCTGCTGCCGCTGGGCTGGGTGCAGGCGCGATGGCCGCAGGCGCAGCTGCCGGTGCTCGTCACCGGCACGCTGTTCGGCCTCGTCTACGCCTATCTGGTGCGTTTCTCGGCGGTGGCGCTGCAGTCGATCGAGGCCGGCTACACGCGGGTGCCGGCGTCGGTCGACGACAGCGCGCGCATGCTCGGCACCGGCCGCTGGGCGCTGTTCGGGCGCCTGCACCTGCCGCTGCTGCGCCGCTCGGTCGTCGCGGCGACGCTGCTCGTGTTCGTCGACGTGATGAAGGAGCTGCCCGCCACGCTGGTGCTGCGCCCGTTCGGCGCCGACACGCTGGCCGTCGTGGCCTACAACCTCGCGCGCGACGAGCGGCTCGGCGAGGCGGCGCTGCCGTCGCTGGCGATCGTGGCCGTCGGGCTGATCCCGGTGGTGCTGCTGTCGCGGGCGATGCGCGAGCGCTGACGGCCGCCAGCCGGCCGGCGTGGTCCCCCCGACAGGAATCGAACCTGTATTTGCCGCTTAGGAGGCGGCCGTTCTATCCATTGAACTACGGGGAGAGGAGCGCGCGGGATTGTGCCCGCTCGCCCGCCGCCGGGCCGTGTTCACAGGCTCTCAGCCGAAGCGCGCCATCGCCTGGCCGACGCGCTGGCGGAAGGCGTCGAGCTGGGCGCGGGTGGCGACGTTCATGTGGTATCGCGCGTGGCAGTCGACGCGGGTGCGCGGGCCGTCAGGCGCTTCAGGTAGCGGGTGACGATCTCGCGCGGCGGGTCGCCCATGTACCAGGCGACCCAGCGCGGGCGGCCGTAGGTGACGACGGCGGCGATGCGCCGGATGTGCGTCAGCGCCGGCTTGAGGTGCGCCGGATCGGTGATGTCGAACGCCACGCCCGGCATGAACAGGCGGTCGAAGAAGCCCTTGAGCATCGCCGGCAGCCCGAAGCACCGGCTCGGGAAGCAGAACACGATCGCCTCGGCCCGCAGCAGCCGGTCGACGTAGCCCTGCACCGGCGCGCGGTTGGCCGGCACGTCGTGGTAGCGCAGCCGTTCCGCGCGCGACAGCACGGGGTCGAAACCTTCGGCGTAGAGGTCGCCGTCGTCGACCTGGTGGCCGGCCGCGCGCAGGTTGCGCACGATCTCGGCGTGCAGTTCGGCGTGGAAGCTGGTTTCCGCGGGGTGGCAGTAGACGACGAGGATGCGCATCGGCGTTGGCGGCGGGCGGAGATGGCCTGCCGTTTGCAACGCCAGTGCCAGAGCGCCGTCAGCCCGGGCCGGCCGCGGTGGCGCACCAGTCGACGAGCTCGGCCGCGGCGCGCGCGTAGCCGTGGGCGACCGGAAGCGCCAGGTCCATCGTCACCCGCACGTCGGTGCGGCCGCCGGCGACCGGGCGCAGCCGGTAGCGCGTCACCCACTGCGCGTCGACGCCGAGCGAGAACCACTGCTCGACGACGAGGCCCTCGGGCACCGTGACGACGGCCGTCGCGTAGGGCGCCACGTCCTGCGGGTAGGCCACGCGCGCGGTCTGCGTGCGCAGGCAGTCGGCCACCGCCTGCGGCGCCGCGGGCATGCGCCGCAGCACGACGGTATCGGGGCCGTCGAAGGGGCCCGGCAGCCCGCCGCCGGTGCAGCCCGTGGCCAGCGCCCCGAGGGCGGCGAGCATCCACCCCGCGACGGCGCCTGCGTCGAGCAGCTCCCGGCGGCCGCCGGCGCGTGCAGCAGCTTCCATCGGGGTTCAGGGCGCCGTCGCGAGGCGCTCGCGGACCTCGGCGACGTGCTCGCCGACGGCGGCCACGGCGGCACGCAGCGCGCTTTCGCTGCAGCCGAGCTGGCGGCACCAGTAGCTCAGCTCGACCGGGTCCATCGCGTTGATGCGGCCCGGGTCGATGGGCTTGAAGTCGTCCGGGGTGTCTTCCATGAATCGCGTTCGCACGAAGTTGCACGCGCCGCCGGTGCCGGCCGGCACGCATGTTGAGCGTACCGCATGGCGCACGACCTTGAGCCTCGTCAAACCCGAGTGCATCGCCACGGCGCCGGCGCGCCGGCTTGCGGCAACGCAACCGCGGGCGGCGGCGAATGCGTAGAGTCGCGCTCGGGCCGGCAGCGGTGCCGGCTGGGGTGGACGCCATGTTCAAACGCATCCTGGTGCCGGTGGACGGCAGCGACTTGTCCGAGCGCGCCGCCGAAGCCAGCCTCGCGCTGGCCAAGCCGCTGGGCGCGACCGTCGTCGGCTTCGTCGCCGAGCCCACCGGCCAGCTGCCCGCAGTGGGCCGGCCGCCGTCGGTCGTCGCGCACGAGACGGCGCAGCACGAGCGCCGGGTCGAGGCGCATGCGCGCGAAGTGCTCTCGCGCTTCGAGCAGCGGGCGAAGGCCGCCGGCGTCGCCTTCGAGGGCCACTTCGAGCAGGCGCCGCGGGTGGACCAGGCGATCGTCGACGCCGCCGAGGCCAAGGGTTGCGACCTGATCCTGATGGTCACCCACGGTCGCGGCGCGTTCGGCGAGTTCCTGTTCGGTTCGCACACCAAGGCGGTGCTGGCACGCTGCAAGCTGCCGCTGCTGGTGCTGCACTGAGTGCCGCCGTGGACCGCTGGCTCGCGCTGACCTGCGACGCGCCGGGGCGGCCGTTGCAACAGGTCTGGCGCGAGGGGCTGCCGCGGCCGGGGCCGGGGCAGCTGCGGCTGCGCGTGCACGCCTGCGGCGTGTGCCGCACCGACCTGCACCTCGTCGACGGCGACCTCGCCCACCCGGGCCGCCCGGTCGTGCCGGGCCACGAGATCGTCGGCCGGGTGGCCGAGCTCGGTGCCGGCGTCGAGGGCTTCGCGATCGGCGACCGGGTCGGCGTGCCGTGGCTCGGCTGGACCTGCGGCACCTGCGAGCAGTGCCGCGCCGGGCGCGAGAACCTGTGCCCTCACGCGCGCTTCACCGGCTGGCAGATCGACGGCGGCTACGCCGGCCAGGTGGTGGCCGACGCGCGTTACGTGTTCAAGCTGCCGCCGCGCTACCGCGACGACGAGGCCGCGCCGCTGCTGTGCGCGGGCCTGATCGGCTACCGTGCCTACGCGATGGCCGGCGACGCGCCGCGGCTGGGCATCTACGGCTTCGGCGCCGCCGCGCACCTGATCGCGCAGGTCGCGGTGGCGCAGGAGCGCGAGGTCTACGCCTTCACGCGCCCCGGCGACGAGGCGGCGCAGCAGCTCGCGCGGCGGCTCGGCGCGGTGTGGGCCGGGGGCTCGGACGACGCGCTGCCGACGCTGCTCGACGCGGCGCTGATCTTCGCTCCCGTCGGCGCGCTGGTGCCCACCGCCCTGCGCGCGGTGCGCGCCGGCGGCACCGTCGTCTGCGCGGGCATCCACATGAGCGACATCCCGTCGTTCCCGTACTCGATCCTGTGGGGCGAGCGCCGCCTCGTGTCGGTGGCCAACCTGACGCGTGCCGACGGCGAGGCCTTCCTGCGCCTGGCCGGGGAGATCGCGCTGCAGGTGCACACGGTGCCCTACGCGCTGGCCGACGCCAACCGGGCGCTCGACGACCTGCGCGCCGGGCGCTTCGCCGGCGCCGCGGTGCTGCTGCCGCCCTGACGGCGGCGCTGCCGGCCGACGCCTAGACTGCGCGCGGGCGGACCCGCATGGGGTCCGCCCTGCCACCTTGCCCGATTCCCTCGCCGTCCCGCGCCCGCGCGGCGCGCCATTGCCCGGCCGCTGGTCGCCGTCCGCGCTGGCGGTGCTGGCGTTTGCGCTCGCCCTGGGCGCGTGGCTGCGGCTGGACCAGTTCGGCGCCCAGCTGCTGCTCGACGACGAGTGGCACACCGTGCACCAGCTCGTGCGCGCGACGCCGGCGCAGTTCCTGCTCTCGCACGGGCGCGACGACCACAGCATCGCGCTGACCGCGTGGAGCTGGCTGCTCATGCAGACGGTCGGCCTTTCGGAAGCCGGCATGCGCGCGCCGTCGCTCGCCGCCGGCCTGGCTGCGCTGCTGCTGCTGCCGCTGGCGCTCGCCGGCCACGCCGACCGGCGCGTGTTCGCCGTGTTCGCGCTGCTGCTCGCGATCTCGCCGCTGCTCGTGGGCTACAGCCGGATGGCGCGCCCGTACGCGCTGACGCTCGTGCTGACCGTCGGCGCTGTGGCGGTGCTCGCGCGTGCCGTCGCCGGGCCGCGGGTGCGCTGGGGGCTGGTCGCCGTCTGTGCGCTCCTCGCGGCGCTCGCGGCGTGGCTGCACGCGGTGGTGGCGCCGTTCGTCGCCGCGCCGCTCGTCGCCCTCACCGTCCAGAGCGCGCGCGGCCGCGGCCTGTCGCTGCGCGTCGCGTTCGGCATCGCGGCCGTCGTCGGCACCGCGATCGCGGCGGCGCTGCTGCCGCCGCTGCTGCACGACGCCGGCGCGCTCGCCGCCAAGGCGGGGCGGGACCTGCCGCGGGGGTCGACGCTGGTGGGTGTGTGGCACGTCTGGCTCGGCACGTCGTCGCCGTGGCTGGTGATCGCGTGCCTGGCGCTGGCGGCCGTCGGCTGGCCGACGGTGTGGCGCTCGGGGCCGGTCGTGCGCTGGGCCGTGCTGGGCCTCGCGCTGACGCTCGCCGCCGTGCTCGTCGTGCGCCCGGCGTGGGTGTTCAACCCGCTGACGTTCGGCCGCTATCTGCTGCCGGCGCTGCCGCTGCTGCTG
>CALIDR010000348.1 GCA_938022295.1 uncultured Burkholderiaceae bacterium | reverse complement strand
AGCTTGTCGTTGGTCTTGGCGAAGTCGGCGATGACTTTGGCCGCCGCCACCGCGTCTTCCGAAAAGCCGTAGATCAGCGGGCCGACCATCGCCTCCCGGGCCACCTCGAACGGCGTGCCGGCGACGGCGCGGCGCGCCAGGGTGTTCTTCAGCACGTGAAGGTACACCCCCTTGGCGCGCGCGTCGACGCGCAGCTTGTTCAGGCTTTCCACGGTGAGGCCACGGTACTCGGCCAGCGCCAGCGTCTGCGACTTGGCGGCCTGCGCCGCCACGTCCGACACCACGGCCGCCTTCTCGTTGCGATTGAGACTCAAGGTCTGCTCCTCACGAAACGTGCCTCGGCCCGCGCGTGGCGGGCGTCGGCACACCGGACATCAGCGACCTTCTGCACGGAACCCGGACCTCGTCGATCGTCGTCCCCCACAGCGGGTGCGCCATCTGCGCTGGCTTCGGCCCCGGCCGTACGGTCGCGGACCGCGCAGCCTTGCCCTCGATTACGGGGCCGCGCGCGGCCCCACCAGCGGTCTTCGATGACCCGCCCCGCCTCGCGGCGGCGCGGCCCACCAAATCGGTTCGCGGCGCGCCCACGGCACGCGCCGCCCCAAAAGCGTTCGTCGCTCCTGCGTTCAAGCCTGTGCCGCGGCGGCGATCGTCGACGCGTCGACGCGCACGCCCACCCCCATCGTCGAGCTCACCGCGACCTTGCGCAGGTAGATGCCCTTGCTGCTCGCGGGCTTGGCCTTGTTCAGCGCGTCCAGCAGCGCGGCGAGGTTGCCCACCAGCTTGTCGGCGTCGAACGAGCGGCGGCCGATCGTCGCGTGGATGATGCCAGCCTTGTCGACGCGGAACTGCACCTGGCCGGCCTTGGCGTTCTTCACCGCGGTGGCGACGTCGGGCGTCACGGTGCCGACCTTCGGGTTCGGCATCAGGCCGCGCGGGCCGAGGATCTGGCCCAGCGTGCCGACGACGCGCATCGTGTCGGGCGAGGCGATGACGACGTCGAAGTTGATGTTGCCGGCCTTGACCTCGGCGGCCAGGTCGTCGAGGCCGACGACGTCGGCGCCGGCGGCCTTCGCCTCCTCGGCCTTCGCGCCCTGCGCGAACACCGCCACGCGCTTGGTCTTGCCGGTGCCGTTGGGCAGCACGACGGCGCCGCGCACGACCTGGTCGGACTTCTTGGCGTCGACGCCGAGCTGCACCGCGACGTCGATCGACTCGTCGAACTTGGCGGTGGCGCACTCCTTGACCAGCGCCAGCGCCTGGTCGATCGGGTACAGCCTGGTGCTGTCGACCTTGCCCTGCAGGGCCTTGGCCTTCTTCGTCAGCTTGGCCATCGTCAGACTCCTTCGACCGTCACGCCCATCGAGCGGGCGGAACCGGCAATCGTCTTCACCGCGCCCTCGAGGTCGGCGGCGTTGAGGTCCTTCATCTTCGTCTTCGCGATCTCCTCGATCTGCTCGCGCGTGAGCTTGCCGACCTTCTCGAGGTGCGGGCGCCCGGAGCCCTTGTCGAGCTTGAGCGCCTTCTTGATCAGCACGGTGGCCGGCGGTGTCTTGAGGATGAACGTGAACGACTTGTCGGCGTAGGCGGTGATCACCACCGGCAGCATCAGCCCGGGCTCCATGCCCTGGGTCTGGGCGTTGAACGCCTTGCAGAACTCCATGATGTTCAGCCCGCGCTGACCGAGCGCGGGGCCGATCGGGGGCGAGGGATTCGCCTTGCCCGCCGGCACCTGCAGCTTGATGAAGCCGACGATCTTCTTGGCCATGATGGCTCCTTACCGAGTTCGAACGCTTCCGGGCCCGCGGCCCTTCGGCTCCTCGTCCTTCAGCCCTGGGAACAGGGGCGCGCCGGGGCTGTGGCGGCGCGCCCGGGAATCCGCTGGGGTCAGACCTTTTCGACCTGCGAGAAATCGAGCTCGACCGGCGTCGCCCGGCCGAAGATGGTGACGCTCACGCGCACCTTCGACTTGTCGTAGTTGACCTCCTCGACGGCGCCGTTGAAGTCGGTGAACGGACCGTCCTTGACGCGCACGAGCTCGCCCACCTGCCACTCGACCTTGGGCTTGGGCTTCTCGATGCCTTCTTGCATCTGGTTGACGATCTTCATCACCTCGGCTTCCGAGATCGGCGCCGGGCGGTTCTTCGCGCCGCCGACGAAGCCGGTGACCTTGCTCGTGTGCTTCACGAGGTGCCAGGTCTCGTCGTCCATCACCATCTCGACGAGCACGTAGCCGGGGAAGAAGCGCCGCTCGGTGACGGCCTTCTTGCCGTTCTTCAGCTCGACGACCTCCTCGGTGGGCACGAGGATGCGGCCGAACTTGGCCCCCATGCCGGCGCGCTCGATGCGCTCGCGCAGGTTGCGCTCGACCGCCTTCTCCATCCCCGAATACGCGTGCACGACGTACCAGCGCATCGGCGGCGACGCCGGCGCGGCGACCTCGGTCGGATTCACGGCCTGCTCAGTCATCGTTCGCACCCCTTCAACGCCGCCAGCCCAGCACCAGGTCGTACAGCACCCACTCGAGCGTCTTGTCGGTCAGCCACAGGAACAGCGCCATCACGAACACGAAGGCGAACACGTAGCCGGTCATCTGCATGGCCTCCTTGCGCGTCGGCCAGACGACCTTCTTCGTCTCCTTGACCGCGTCGCGCCCGAAGGCGATCAGCTGCTTGCCGCTCTCCGACGTGAAGAACACGCCGATGGCGGCGGCCAGCAGGGCGAGCAACGCGACAACGCGCACCCACAGGTCGGCGCCACCCAGCAGGTAGAACGCGGCGACGCCGCCGACCACCAGCAACGCGGCCGCGGCCAGCTTGGCCTTGTCCGCCGGGCTGGTGACGTTCTCGACTTGGGTGTTGGTGGCCATCGATCGATCAGGACTGTATCGCGCACCGCCTCAGACCAGGCTCGGCTTCGTCGGCGGCAAGGCCCGCGGCTGCCTGGACAGTCCGCGGGCCGGTCTGGCCGCTGCACCCGCCGCATCGTGCGGCGCGTGGCTCGTGTTCAACGCTCGCCGCGCTGGCGCCGCGAGCTGGCAGGGGCAGAGGGAATCGAACCCCCAACCTTCGGTTTTGGAGACCGACGCTCTGCCAATTGAGCTATACCCCTGCGGACCTTTCTCTCACTCGATGATCTTGGACACCACGCCCGCGCCGACGGTGCGCCCGCCCTCGCGGATCGCGAAGCGCAGGCCCTCCTCCATCGCGATCGGGGCGATCAGCTTGACGGTGATGCTCACGTTGTCGCCGGGCATCACCATCTC
>CALIDR010000347.1 GCA_938022295.1 uncultured Burkholderiaceae bacterium | reverse complement strand
CCCGGATGATGCGGATCACCTCGTCGATGTTCAGCAGCACGAGCTGCCGTCCTTCGAGGACGTGGATGCGGTCGAGCACCCTGGCCAGGCGGTGGCGGGTGCGCCGCTCCACCGTCGCGCGGCGAAAGCCGATCCACTCCGCGAGCACCTGGCGCAGGCTCTTCTGCGTCGGGCGGCCGTCGGCGCCGACCATCGTCAGGTTCACCGGCGCGCTCGTCTCGAGGCTGGTGTGCGCGAGCAGCGTGTTGACGAGCTCCTGCGGGTCGACGGTGCGGCTCTTCGGCTCGAAGACGAGGCGCACCGGCGCGTCCTTGCTGCTCTCGTCGCGCACCGCGTCGAGCACCGCGAGCACGGTCTGCTTGAGCTGCACCTGCTCCTGGCTCAGCGCCTTCTTGCCGGCCTTGACCTTGGGGTTGGTGAGCTCCTCGATCTCCTCGAGCACCTTCGCGGCACTCGTGCCCGGCAGCTCGGTGACGACGAGCTGCCACTGGCCGCGCGCAAGATCTTCCGTGGTCCAGCGCGCGCGCACCTTCAGGCTGCCGCGACCGCTCGCGTAGGCGTCGCGGATCTCGGCCGGCGTGCTGATGACCTGCCCGCCGCCGGGGAAGTCGGGGCCGGGCAGCAGCGCGAACAGCTCGTCGTCGGTGAGCTTCTCGTCGCGGATCAGCGCCACCGCCGCGGCGGCCACTTCGCGCAGGTTGTGGCTCGGCACCTCGGTGGCCAGGCCCACCGCGATGCCGCTCGCGCCGTTGAGCAGCACGAACGGCAGCCGCGCCGGCAGCAGCCGCGGTTCGTCCTGCGAACCGTCGTAGTTCGGCACGAAGTCGACCGTGCCCTCGTCGAGTTCGTCGAGCAGCAGCCGCGCGATCGGCGCGAGCCGCGCCTCGGTGTAGCGCATCGCCGCCGCGCCGTCGCCGTCGCGGCTGCCGAAGTTGCCCTGGCCGTCGATCAGCGGGTAGCGCTGGCTGAAGCCCTGCGCCATGCGCACCAGCGCGTCGTACGCGGCGGTGTCGCCGTGCGGGTGGAACTTGCCGAGCACGTCGCCGACGACGCGCGCGCTCTTGACCGGCTTGGCGCCCGCGGCCAGCCCCATGCGCTGCATCGCGTACAGGATGCGCCGCTGCACCGGCTTCTGGCCGTCGCACACGTCGGGCAGCGCGCGGCCCTTGACGACCGACAGCGCGTATTCGAGGTAGGCGCGCTCGGCGTAGTCGGCCAGCGGCAGGACGTCGGCCGGCTCGGCGGCCGGCGTGAACAGGTCGGGTTCCATCAGGCGGGGAGGAAGGGATTCAGGATCGTCAGGCCGTCGAGGACCTGGCCGTGCTGGAAGTCTTCGCTGTACAGCGTGCGGCAGCCGGCTGCGATGGCGCTGGCTGCGATCATCGCGTCGTACACCGGCAGCCCGACGCGCTGCGCCAACACGAGAGCGCGCTCGTGCACGGGCACGGTGAGCGGCTCGACGCGGCAGACCTGCCGCAACGCCTCCAGCGTGTCGGTGACGCGCATCCAGGGTGCCCGGTGCTTGCGCCGCGCGACGGCGACGAACTCGTTGAGCACCTGCACGCTGATCACCCCTCCGCCAGCCAGCAGATCTTCGGCGCGCTGCGCGCGCGCGTCGTCGGCGGTCAGCAGGTACAGCGGGACGTTGGTGTCGTAGAACGGGCCCGGTTCGCGCGTCGCGCTCACCCCCGGTCCTCGTACGCTTCGTCGCGGTCGAACTTGAAGTCGGCCGGCAGCGTGCCACGGTACTTGCGCAGCCGCTCGAGCACTTCGCGGTTCGTCGGCTTGCGCTGCACCTCGAGGCTGCGCTCGGACGCGACGCGGATCTCGACGTCGTCGCCCTCCTTCAGCCCGAGCACCTCGACCACGGCCGCCGGCAGCCGGATCGCCAGGCTGTTGCCCCACTTGGCCACTTGCATCGTCGGTCTCCGGATATACAGTTTTCTATTGTATATCCAAAGATGCCTTGCCCGCGTACCGCCGCCTGAGCTCGAGCTTGTAGAACTTGCCGGTCGACGTGCGCGGGATCGCATCGATCACCTCGACGCGGTCCGGCAGCTGCCACTTCGCGAAGCCGTGCGCGAGCAGGTGCTCGCCGAGCGCTTGTGCGTCGGCCGACTGCCCCGGCTTGAAGGCGACGCACGCCAGCGGCCGCTCGCCCCACCTCTCGTCGGGCACGGCGATCACCGCGGCTTCCGCCACCGCCGGGTGCGCCATCAGCGCGTTCTCGAGGTCGACGCTGCTGATCCACTCGCCGCCGCTCTTGATCAGGTCCTTCGTGCGGTCGGTGATGCGCACGAAGCCGAGGGCATCCATCGTCGCGACGTCGCCTGTGCGCAGCCAGCCGTCGGCGGTGAACTTGTCCGGCGGCGCACCGGCGCCGTGGTAGCTGCCGGTGATGAACGGCCCGCGCACCTGGATCTCGCCCATCGTCCGGCCGTCGTGCGGGGCGTCGGCGCCGTCGTCGGTGCGCAGGCGCAGCTCGACCAGCGGCACCGGCACGCCCGCCATCGCGGCGCGGCGGAAGCGCTCGTCGTCGCTCGCGTCCTTCAGCGACGCCGTCGGGTAAGAGATCGTGCACACCGGCGACGTCTCGGTCATGCCCCAACCCTGCAGGATCCAGATGCCGTGGCGCGCGAACGCGCGGATCAGGCTCTCGGGCACCGCCGCGCCGCCCACTAGCGAGCGCATGCCCTTGGGCAGCGTCCAGCGCCCGGGCTGTTCGGCGAGCGCACGCTCGTAGGCCTGGATCAGCGTCAGCCAGATCGTGGGCACGCCGAGCGCCAGCGTCGGCGGCTCGACCTGCATCAGGTCGAGCAGGTCGTCGGGGTGCAGGTGCGGCCCCGGAAACACCATCTTGACGCCGAGCATCACGCAGCCGTACGGGATGCCCCAGCTGTTGGCGTGGAACATCGGCGTCACCGGCAGCACGACGTCGGTGCCCTTCAGGCCCCAGAAGTCCGCCAGGCTCGCGACCAGCGTGTGCAGCACCGTCGAGCGGTGCGAGTAGACGACGCCCTTGCTGCGCCCGGTCGTGCCCGACGTGTAGCACATTGCCACCGGGTCGTCCTCGGCGTGGGCGGCGTAGACGAAGCCGTCGGGGTCGGCAGCGGCGAGCAGCGCCTCGTAGTCGTCGAAGCCTTCGGCCACCGGCGCGCCAGAGAACGGGAACACGATCACGCGCTCGAAGCGGTGCGCATCGGCGAACTGCCGGTACAGCGGCAGCAGCACGTCGTCGACGATCAGGAAGCGGTCATTAGCGTCGCCCGCGATGTAGCCGATCTCGGCGGGCGAAAGGCGCAGGTTCAGCGTGTGCGTCACGCCGCCGGCGGCCGGGATGCCGAAGTAGCACTCGAGGTGCGCGTGGTGGTTCCAGCACAGCGTGGCCACCCGGTCGCCCTTCTTCAGCCCCAGCCGCTGCAGCGCGCTGGCCAGCGCGCGCGTGCGCCGGTGCCACTGGCCGTAGGTGTGGGTGACGAGGCTCTTGTCGGGCCGGCGGCTGACGAGCGTGTTGTCTGGAAACAGCTTGCCGGCACGGTCGAGCAGGTGGTTCAGCGACAGCGGCACGGACATCATCGTCGTGTGCATCGGTCGTCTCCTCGCGAATGTTCGGGCCTCGGTGACCGCTCGACGCCGCGCCCGGGTGGCTCAGACGTCGACCTCGACCGCGTCGGCGCGCAGCTCCATCAGCTCGCGACGCGCCGCCGCCTCGCCCTTGCCCATCAGCCTGTGCAGCGACGCGACGGTGGCGTCGAACCCGAGCGTGCCGAACCCCACCGGCAGCAGCCGCCGCGTGTCGGGGTTCAGCGTCGTCTCCCACAGCTGCTCGGCGTTCATCTCGCCCAGGCCCTTGAAGCGGCTGATCGTCCAGCTGCCTTCCCGGGCGCCTTCCTTGCGCAGCTTGTCGAGCGCGGCCTCGAGCTCGCCGTCGTCGAGCGCGTAGATCTTGGCCGCCGGCTTCTTGCCGCGCGCCGGGGCGTCGATGCGGTACAGCGGCGGCCGCGCGACGTAGACGTGGCCGCGCTCGATCAGCTTCGGGAAGTGGCGGCAGAACAGCGCCAGCAGCAGCACCTGGATGTGCGAGCCGTCGACGTCGGCGTCGCTGAGGATGCAGACCGTGCCGTAGCGCAGGCCGGAGAGGTCGGGGTCGTCGCCCGGCCCGTGCGGATCGACGCCGATCGCCACCGCGATGTCGTGGATCTCGTTGTTGCGGAACAGCAGGTCGCGCTCGACCTCCCACGCGTTGAGCACCTTGCCGCGCAGCGGCAGGATCGCCTGCGTCTCCTTGTCGCGGCCCATCTTGGCGCTGCCGCCGGCGCTGTCGCCCTCGACGAGGAACACCTCGTTGACGCTCAGGTCGCGGCTCTCGCAGTCGGTGAGCTTGCCCGGCAGCACCGCCACGCCCGAGCCCTTCTTCTTCTCGACCTTCTGCGCCGCGCGCTGGCGCACCTGCGCCTGGCGGATCACGAGCTCGGCGAGCTTCCTGCCGACGTCGACGTGCTGGTTCAGCCACAGCTCGAGCGCCGGGCGCACGTAGCCCGACACCAGCCGCAGCGCATCGCGGCTGTTCAGGCGCTCCTTGATCTGGCCCTGGAACTGCGGGTCGAGCACCTTGGCCGAGAGCACGAAGCTCGCGCGCGAGAACACGTCGTCGCTCATCAGCTTGACGCCCTTGGGCAGCAGCGCATGCATCTCGATGAAGCCCTTGACGGCTGCGAACAGGCCTTCCTTCAGCCCGGCCTCGTGCGTGCCGCCGGCCACCGTGGGGATCAGGTTGACGTAGCTCTCGCGCAGCACCGCGCCCTCGTCGGTGAAGGCCACGCACCACGCGGCGCCCTCGCCTTCGGCGAAGTTCTCGGTCTCGCCCTCCTCGGCGTAGTGCTCGCCCTCGAACAGCGGGATCAGCGGCTCGGCGGGCAGCGACTGCAGCAGGTAGTCGCGCAGGCCGCCCTTGTAGAGCCAGGTCTGCGTCTCGGGCTCCTTCTGGCCCGGCTTCTCGACCGTCAGCGTGACGGTGACGCCGGGCATCAGCACCGCCTTGCTGCGCAGCAGGTGCACGAGCTCGTGGCGCGGCAGCTCGACGCTGTCGAAGTACTTCGGGTCGGGCCACACGCGCACCTGCGTGCCGTGGCGGCGCTCGCCGGCGGCGGCCTTGCGCACCGCGAGCGGCTGCGCGACGTCGCCCCCGGCGAAGCCGATCGTCGCCACCTCGCCGTCGCGCCACACCGTGACCTGCAGCTTCGTGGCGAGCGCGTTCGTCACGCTGACGCCCACGCCGTGCAGGCCGCCCGAGAAGCTGTAGGCGCCGCCCGCACCCTTGTCGAACTTGCCGCCGGCGTGCAGCCGCGTGAACACGATCTCGACGACCGGCACGCCCTCGTCGGGGTGCAGCCCGAACGGGATGCCGCGCCCGTCGTCGTCGACGCTGACCGAGCCGTCGGCGTGCAGCGTCACGCCGATGCGCCTGCCGAAGCCCGCGAGCGCCTCGTCGGCGGCGTTGTCGACAACCTCCTGCACGACGTGCAGCGGGTTGTCGGTGCGTGTGTACATCCCCGGCCGCTGCTTGACGGGCTCGAGGCCCTTGAGCACGCGGATCGAGGCTTCTTCGTAGCGGCTGGTCTTGTTGCTGGGCATGGGGCGCGGATTCTAGGGAGGCCGCCTGCCCGCGAAGCGCGGCGCCTACTTCGCTTCGACGATCTTCTTCAGGTTCGCGAGGCCGGCCTGGTAGACCGCGGTGATCGCCTTGACCGCCGCCTCGTCGTTCTGGTCGGGCGGCGGATCGTTGTTCGGATGGCCGCGGTAGAACGCGCCGCGCCACTCGACGGCGGCCTTGCCGCCCTCGTCGCTGACCTGGATCGTCGACGTGTAGTTCGTCACCGGTAGCGCACCGCCGTCCTTCGCGCGGTAGGCGTAGCGCATCTGCGCATCGTCGTAGCGCTCGAGCGTCTCGATCAGCGTGCCGCCGTTCTTGAGCTTCAGCGTGCGCACCGAGCCGACCTCGTTGCCCTTGTCGGCGGGGCTTTCGGCCACCGACGGGTGCCAGTCCTTCAGCGCGTCGAAGTTCTTGATCCGGGCCCACACCGCCGCGGCGGGCGCGTCGATCACGACCTTCTCGGTGACCTTCTGGCGTGTCGGGCCGTGGCTGGCGGCGGGCAGTGCGAGCGTGATGCCGAAGCACAGGGCGGTCGCGCTGCCGAGCAGCGAACGGCGACCGGGCCGAAGCGGATGCATGCAAGCCTCCTGGATCGATGTCGTGGCCGGGATGTCAAGGCGGCGCACCGATGAAGGCGCCGAAGCCGCGGCTATTCTGCCCGGTGCGCACCGTCGCCAGCAGCCGCCCGCTGGCAGCGTCGAGCACGCTCGCGCTGTCGTCCATCCAGTTGACGACGACGACCACGTCGCCGTGCGCGGCCACGCCTTCGGGGTAGCCGAAGCCGTCGAGCGTGCGCACCACGCGCAGCGTCGCGGCGTCGATCACGCTGACGGTGTCGTCGCGCTGGTTGGTCACGTACAGCAGCGTGCCGTCGGCGGTGAGCGCGGCCCCGTACGGCGCCTTGCCGACCGCGATGCGGGCCACCGGTTGCAGCGTGCGGGTGTCGATCACGCTGACGTCGTCGCTGTAGACGTTGAGCACGTACAGGCGCTCGCGCGCGGCGTCGAACGTGACGGCGAACGGGTGCTAGCCGACGCGCACGCGCGCACGCACCCGGCGCGCGTCGAGGTCGACGACCGCGACGTGGTCGTCGTCGCGCTCGGCGACGAACGCGGTGCGGCCGTCCGGATGGACGACGATGCCGGCCGGATACCGTCCGACCGGGATCGGGGCGACGGGCCGCGCCGGGTAGGCGACATCGATCACGACGACGCGGTTGCCGGCCCAGTCGGTGGCGACGACGCGGCGGCCGTCGCGCGTCGCGTCGATCCCCAGCGGGCCGAAACCGGGCTCGATCGTCTCGACGACGCGTTGGCTGCGCATGTCGACGACGCCGATCGCCTTCGCCTCGGCGTGGGCGACGCAGACCCGGCCCGTGGCGCCGACGGCGACGACGCCGGCCGGCGCCGGCGCCACCGGCACCGTCGCCACCGCGCGGCGCGTCGCGAGGTCGACGACGGTGACGTCGTGGCTGCCCTGGTTCGTCACGTAGGCGAACGGCGCGCCGAAGGCGCTGCCGCCCGGCGGCAGCCCGGTGAACGACGCGACCGCGATCGCGGTCGACAACCAGTGGCGCAGGCGCATGCCACGACGATAGCAGCCCGCGTCGCGGGGTCGCCGGCGGCTGCGCCGCACCGCCCTTCGTGGCCTCGGCCAGAATGCGGCCGATGACCTCTTCGACCTCGTCACCGAGGCTGTCGATGACGCAGGTGCTGCTGTGCGGTGCCGCGATCGTCACCCTCAGCATGGGCATCCGCCACGGCTTCGGGCTGTGGCTGCAGCCGATCACGATGGACCGCGGCTGGACGCGCGAGACGTTCGCGTTCGCGATGGCCGTGCAGAACCTCGCGTGGGGGCTGGCGGGGCCCTTCGCCGGCATGCTCGCCGACCGCTTCGGGGCGTTCCGCGTGCTCGCCGTCGGCGGCGTGCTGTACGCGGTCGGCCTCGTGCTGATGGGGCTCGCCACCTCGGGGCTTGCGTTCACCGGCAGCGCGGGCCTGCTGATCGGCATGGCGCAGGCCGGCACGACGTACGCCGTGATCTACGGCGTGATCGGCCGCCAGGTCGACCCGGCCAGGCGCTCGTGGGCGATGGGCGTGGCCGCGGCCGCCGGCTCGTTCGGCCAGTTCCTGATGGTGCCGGTCGAGAACTGGCTGATCGCGGGCTTCGGCTGGCAGAGCGCGCTGTTCATCCTCGCCTGCGCGGCGCTGGCGATCGCGCCGCTGGCACTCGGCCTGCGCGAGCCGAAGACCGAGGCCCACGCCGGCCCGGCGCAGAGTATCGGCGCCGCGGTGCGCGAGGCGTTCGCTTACCCGAGCTTCCGCCTGCTGATGGCGGGCTACTTCGTCTGCGGCTTCCAGGTCGTGTTCATCGGCGTGCACCTGCCGAGCTACCTGAAGGACCAGGGCATGACGCCGCAGGTGGCCACGGTGGCGCTGGCGCTG
>CALIDR010000346.1 GCA_938022295.1 uncultured Burkholderiaceae bacterium | reverse complement strand
CGAGGCCGACGGCGAACGGCTCAAGCTCGGCGCCACCGCCGCCGCCTGGCTCGGCGAGGCCGCCGACGACCTCGGGCTGAAGGGCGACGCGCGCTGGCAGGAGCGCGCGGCGCGCCTGGAGCAGGCGGCGGCGCTGCAGTGGTCGCCGCCGCCGGGGCTGCACGCCGAGCTGCGGCCGTACCAGGCCGAGGGGTGCGCCTGGCTCGCCCGGCTGGCGCACGCCGGCTTCGGCGCCTGCCTGGCCGACGACATGGGGCTGGGCAAGACGGTGCAGACGCTCGCCCTGCTGCTGCAGCGTGCGCCGCTGGGCCCGGCGCTGGTGGTGGCACCGACCTCGGTGTGCGCGAACTGGGCGGCCGAGGCGGCGCGCTTCGCGCCGGCGCTGCAGGTGGCCGTCTACGGCGAGACACCCGCCGACGCCGCCGCCGGCGGGCGCAGCGCGCACGCGGCGGCCGCGGGGCCGGGCGACGTCGTCGTCGTCTCGTACGCGCTGCTGCTGCGTGACGCCGAGGCGTTCGCCGCCCGGCCGTGGGCCACGCTCGTGCTCGACGAGGCGCAGGCGCTGAAGAACGCCGCCACGCAGCGCGTGAAGGCGGTGGCGGCGCTCGACGCCGGCTTCCGCCTGGCGCTGACCGGCACGCCGGTGGAGAACCGGCTGGCCGACCTGTGGTCGATCATGCAGCTGCTCAACCCGGGGCTGCTCGGCAGCGCGCAGCGCTTCGCCGAGCGGTTCGCCAACCCGATCGAGCGCCAGCGCGACGAGCGCGTCCGCGCGCGGCTGAAGCGGCTGGTGGCGCCGTTCCTGCTGCGGCGCACGAAGGCGCAGGTGCTGGCCGACCTGCCGCCGCGCACCGAGATCGTCGAGCGCATCGAGCCGGGCGCCGAGGAGCGCGCGTTCCTCGAAGCGGCGCGGCGGGCGGCGCTCGAGCGCGTCGCGTCGCTGCAGCCGGGCGACCCGAAGAGCGCGTTCAACGTGCTCGCCGAGCTGACGCGGCTGCGCCGTGCCGCCTGCGACCCGCGGCTCGCGGCACCGGAGGTGGGGCTGGTCGGCGCCAAGGTGCAGGCGTTCGAGCGCCTGGCGCGCGAACTCGTCGAGGGCCGCCACCAGGCGCTCGTGTTCAGCCAGTTCACCGACTTCCTGAAGCTGCTCGCGCAGCGGCTGGACGCCGCCGGCCTGCGCTACCAGTACCTCGACGGCTCGACGCCGGCGCCGGCGCGCGCCGAGCGCGTGGCCGCGTTCCAGCGCGGCGAGGGCGACCTGTTCCTGATCAGCCTGAAGGCAGGCGGCTTCGGGCTGAACCTGACGGCGGCCGACTACGTCGTGATCGCCGACCCGTGGTGGAACCCCGCCGCCGAGGACCAGGCGATGGGCCGCGCGCACCGCATCGGCCAGCAGCGCCCGGTGACGGTGTACCGCCTCGTCACCGCCGGCTCGATCGAGGAGCGCATCGTCGAGCTGCACCGCGACAAGCGCGACCTCGCCGAAGGCCTGCTCGCCGGCCAGGACGGCGGCGCGCCGCTGCGGGCCGACGAACTGCTCGACCTGCTGCGGGGGTGAGCGCCAGGTGGCGGGCGTGCCTGGTCGCCCGCCGGCGATAGACTCCTACGCACTGTTCCTGCGGCTCAATTGGCCATGCGTACGGTTGTCGATGTCCACGAAGCCGCGTCGCAGCGGCCCGCGCTGCTCGAGCTGGCGCGCTCCGGGCAGGAGGTGATCCTCACGCAGGGTGGCCAGCCCTGCGCGCGTTTGGGGCCGGTCACGCCGACGTCGATCGGCCGACGTCCGGGACGGCTGCCCGGCAGCGTCGGCAACGCGTTCCTCGAACCCCTGCCCGCCCGCGAACTGGATGCCTGGAGTCCGCTCGCGGGTCAGCGCCGCCCGTAGCTGTCCTCGAAGCGCACGATGTCGTCCTCGCCGAGGTAGCTGCCCGACTGCACCTCGATGATCTCGAGCGGCACCTTGCCCGGGTTGACGAGACGGTGCTTCGCACCGAGCGGGATGTAGGTGCTCTGGTTCTCGGCCAGCAGCGTCGTGCGGCCGTCGACGGTGACCTCGGCGGTGCCGCGCACGACGATCCAGTGCTCGGCGCGGTGGTGGTGCATCTGCAGGCTCAGGCTCGCGCCGGGCTTGACCATGATGCGCTTGACCTGGAACCGCGCGCCCTCGTCGACGCTGTCGTACCAGCCCCAGGGACGGTGCACCTTGCGGTGCAGCGCGTGCTCGCCGCGCTGTTCGGCGCCGAGCCGCTCGACGACCTGCTTGACGTGCTGGCTGCGGCCGCGGTCGGCGACGAGCACCGCATCGGCCGTCTCGACGACGACGACGTCGTCCAGCCCGATCACGGCCACCAGCCGGCTCGACGCGTGCACCAGGCTGCGCCGGCTGTCGACGACGAGCGCGTCGCCGACGGTGGCGTTGCCGTCGGCGTCCTTCGGCAGCAGCTGCCACACCGCGTCCCAGGCGCCGAGGTCATTCCAGCCGGCGTCGAGCGCGACCATGCGGATGCCGATGCCGCTGCCCGGGCAGCGCTCCATCACCGCGTAGTCGACCGACTCGGCCGGCACGGCGGCGAACTCGGCCGCGCCGGGGCGCACGAAGCGCTCGTCGACGCGGCGCGCGTCCCAGGCCGCGCGGGTGGCGGCGGCGATGTCGGGGCGGAAGCGCTCGAGCGCGGCGAGCCACGTGCTCGCGCGCAGCACGAACATGCCGGCGTTCCAGTAGTGGTGGCCGTCGGCGACGTAGCGGCGCGCGGTGTCGGCGTCCGGCTTCTCGACGAAGGCCTGCACGGCCGGCGCGCCGTGCGCGGTGGCGGCGCGGATGTAGCCGTAGCCGGTCTCGGGGCGGTCCGGCCGCACGCCGAGGATCACGACGTCGCCGCCGGCGGCCAGCCGCACCGCCTCGCGCAGCGCGGCGGTGAACGCCGCGGCGTCGGCCACCGTCTGGTCGGCCGGCGTGACGGCGAGCACGGGGTCGGCGCCGTCGTCCATCGCCTGCAGCGCGGCCAGCGTGAGCGCCGGCGCGGTGTTGCGCCCGGTCGGCTCGAGCAGCACGGCGGCGGGGTCTAGCCGCTCCTCGCGCAGCTGGTCGAGGACGAGGAAGCGGTGCTCCTCGTTGCCGACGACCAGCGGCGGCGCGACCGCGATGTCGTCTTCGGCGAGCGCGGCGAGCCGCCGCGCGGCCTGCTGGAACAGGCTCGCGTTGCCGGCGAGCACGAGGAACTGCTTCGGGTAGCCGGCGCGCGACAGCGGCCACAGGCGCGTGCCGGAGCCGCCGGCCATCACGACGGGCTGGACGGGAATCGGGATGCTCATGGGGTCAGCGCCGCGGCGGGCAGGGCGGTGGCGTAGCCGTCGGGGTTGCGCTGCTGCCAGCGCCAGCTGTCGGCACACATGCGCGCGAGGTCGTGCCGCGCCTGCCAGCCGAGCAGCTCGCGCGCGAGCGACGGGTCGGCCCAGCAGGCGGCCACGTCGCCGGCGCGGCGCGCGACGATGTCGTGCGCGATCGGCCGCCCGCTCGCCGCCTCGTAGGCGCGCACGACTTCGAGCACGCTGTGGCCGCGCCCAGTGCCGAGGTTGACGGTGAACGAGCCGGGGTGGTCGAGCAGGCGGCGCAGCGCCGCCACGTGCCCCTCGGCGAGGTCGACGACGTGGATGTAGTCGCGCACGCCGGTGCCGTCGGGCGTGGGCCAGTCGCCACCGAAGACCTGCAGCCGCTCGCGCCGGCCGACCGCGACCTGCGCGACGTAGGGCATCAGGTTGTTCGGCACGTCGCGCGGGTCCTCGCCGATCAGGCCCGACTCGTGCGCGCCGACGGGGTTGAAGTAGCGCAGGCACGCGGTCTGCCACGCCGGGTCGGCGACGCCGAGGTCGTGCAGCAGCTGCTCGCCGATCAGCTTGGTGCGGCCATAGGGGTTGGTCGCCTGCAGCGGCGCGTCCTCGCGGATCGGCAGCGACTGCGGCTCGCCGTAGACGGTGGCGCTCGAGCTGAACACGATGCGCCGGCAGCCGTGGCGCCGCATCGCCGCGCAGACGCTGACGAGGCCGCCGACGTTGTTGGCGTAGTAGTCCAGCGGCCGCGCGACCGATTCGCCGACCGCCTTGTGGGCGGCGAAGTGGACGACCGCGTCGACGCGCCGGCGCCCGAACACCCGTTCGAGCGCGGCGGCGTCGGTGACGTCGACGGCGTCGAACTCGGGCGGCTCGCCGAGCAGGCGGCCGAGCCGGCGCAGCACCTCGGGCGAGCTGTTGGCGAAGTTGTCGACGCCGACGACGCGCAACCCCGCCGCGCGCAGCGCGAGCCAGGTGTGCGAGGCAATGTAGCCGGCCGCGCCGGTGAGCAGGACGGTCCTCACCGCACCATCACCTGGACGTAGCAGCTGGCGAACGTGGCGTCGAAGCTGTTGCGCCCGAACGCCACCTCGGCGGAAGCCGAGCGGCGCTGGGTGGCCACCGAGCAACCAACCGTCGTGCTGCGCAGCGCGGCCCAGTCGGCGCCGAGCGACAGCGTCGTGTCGCGGTCGGTGAACGAGCCCAGGCGGCGGCTGTAGTCGCGCTGGTAGCGTGCGGCCTGCAGGTGCGCGGTGACCTTGGCCGTGGCCGCGTAGTCGAGCCGCCATTCGACGGCACGGGTCTGGCGGTCGCCGCCGCCGTCGGCGGCCGAGCTGCCGCCGAAGTCGCGGTCTTCGCTGTCGTACAGCAGCCGCAGGTGGCTCGCCAGCTTGCCGGTGGGCCGCCACGTCCAGCGCAGCGAGCCGCTCCAGCCGCTGCGGTCGGCCACGCCGGGGCCGTCGTAGTCGGTCGTGCCGTAGCTCAGCCGGGCGCGCAGGTCGTGCAGGTCGCTCGGCTCGAAGGCGAGCACGAAGTCGACGTCGTGGCGCCGGCTGTCGAGGCTGTCGCGCACGACCTCCTGCGGCCCGAGCAGGCTGCGCTCGAGGTCGCGGGTGCGCCACGCCGTGCGCACGCCGGCGCCGACGACGGTGGCGCCCGAGAGCCGGTAGCGCACGCCGGCGCCGACGGCGCGCGAGGTCTCCTCGCGCTCGTAGCCGTCGGTGAGGCGCAGCGGCGGCGTGTTCGTCACCGGCACCGGCTGTGCGAAGTCCACCTCGTTGACGACCCGGTCCCACACCGCATCGAGCTGCAACCACATGCGCGAGGTTCGCCACTCGCCGAGGCGGGCCACGAGCGCCAGGCGCTGGTACGACTCGTCGTTGCTGCCCAGTCCGGTCGGGATGTCGCGGTCGCCGTAGCGGCCCAGGCGCCGCCCGGCGTCGAACTGCAGGTTGCCCGACAGCCGCTGCACCGTCTCCCAGTCGATGCCGGCAGTCAGGCCGTAGGTCGGGCTGTTCAGCTGTGACTGGCCCGAATAGCTCGCGTACCCGGCACTCAGATCGCCGTACAGGCGCTGGCGGCCGATTGGCTGGTCGATGCCGGCCAGCAGCAGCGTCGTCGAGATCAGGCCCGACGATTCGGGCGTCAGGACGCGGTCGCCGATCACGGTGCGGTCCGGCAGGCGGAACACGTTGGAGTCGTGGCCGAACGACTGGCGCAAGCCGACGTAGTAGGGGCTGGTCTCGGCGGTTCCGAGCAGCGGCGCGAGGCCGAGCAGCAGGGCAGCGACGCGGCGCAGGGTCGACGGCATGGGGCTCCTCCGTGGTGTGCTCGGGTCCGGCGCGCTGGCGAGGCGCGCGTCAGTACGCCTTGGGGTCGAAGATCATCAGCTTGACGGTGCGCGCGATGATCTGCAGGTCCAGCGCGATCGACCAGTTGCGCAGGTATTCGAGATCGTATTCGACGCGCCGCTGCATCTTCTCGAGGGTGTCGGTCTCGCCGCGGTGGCCGTTGACCTGCGCCCAGCCGGTGATGCCGGGCTTGACCTTGTGGCGCACCATGTAGGCCTTGATCAGCTGGCGGTACTCCTCGTTGTGCGCGACCGCGTGCGGGCGCGGGCCGACGATGCTCATGCGCCCCTGCAGCACGTTGACGAACTGCGGCAGCTCGTCGAGCGAGGTGCGACGGATGAAGCGCCCGAACGGCGTGATGCGCGGGTCGTCCTTCGTCGCCTGCCTGATCTCGGGGCCGTTGTCCTGCGTCGTCATCGAGCGGAACTTGTAGACGACGATCTCCTCGCCGTTAAGGCCGTTGCGCCTCTGGCGGAAGATCACCGGCCCGGGCGAGCTGAGCTTGACGCCGATGGCCACCGCCAGCAGCACCGGCGAGATCAGGACCAGGATCAGGCTCGCGAGCACGACGTCCGACACCCGCTTGGCCAGCGCGTTGGTGCCGGTGAACGGCGTCTCGCAGATGCCGACCACGGGCACGCCGTTCATGTCCTGCAGCCGGCCCTGGATGATGCTGATGCCGAACACGTCGGGCACGAAGAACAGCGACGCCGTCGTGCCCTGCAGCGACTCGAGCAGCTCGAGGATGCGCGGCTGCGAGCCCAGCGGCAGCGTGATGTAGACCTCCTTGATCCCGCGGTCGCGGATGTACGGTGCCGCGGCGCGCAGGCCGCCGAGCAGGTGCGGTGCCGCCTCGGCCTGCACGCGCTGGTCGGTGCGGTCGTCGAAGTAGCCGACGAAGTCGCCGGCGCGCAGCTGGCTGCTCTGCAGCGCCTTGGCCACCCGCACGCCGAGCGCGGCCGCACCGATCACGACCGCCGGCCGCCGTGCCTCGGGCCGCCGCGCATGCGCCTTGTAGACCTGGCGCCCGATCAGGACGGCCGCCCAGAGCACGACCGGCGTGGCCAGCGCCCACACGACGAGGACGCTGCGGTCGTAGAAGTGGAAGCTGTCGGTGGCGTACGCGCACAGCGCGAGGATCGCCAGCAGCGTGGCCCAGCTCAGCGTGATGTCCACCGCCGAGGCGAGCTTGGAGTCGAGGAAGCGGTTGCGCCCCGGGAACGTGAGCGCGAACACGAACAGCGCCAGCACCAGGTCGGCGCGCACCGTCGGCTGGTCGTACCACGCGCTGGCGGCGAAGAAGACGCCGACGATGATCGCCGGCTCCATCACGGCCGCGACCATCGACGTCACCGACTGCGGGGCGCTGTAGAACGTCCTCTTGTAATTCCGGTCGTCGATCATCGCGTGGACGTGCCCAACGTCGCGGCGCGGCCCGCCCCGGCGCGCCTGCGACCCGCGACTCCCGCCCACGGGCATTGTGACCGAACGCCGGGGCTCGGCCGTGGCCCTCGGTCACGGGGGCGGGGCGGCCGCGCTGCCTACAATCCGTGCATGCTTCACGCCCTCGCCTCGCTGGTCGCGCCGGTCATGATGGAGCGCCTGACGCTGGTCGTGAACCACGTGCTGGCGGGCGAGACGGTGGCGATGCAGCGGCTGGCCGCGCACCGCGGGCGGCGGCTCGAAGTCGAGCTCGGCGGCTGGCCGTCGCTGCTGCCCCCGCCGCCGCGGCTGGCGTTCACGGTCACGCCGGCCGGGCTGCTCGAGTGGTGCGGGCAGGGCGAGCCCGCGCTCGGCACGGCGCCGGACCTGCAGGTGCGCGTCGACGCGTCGAACCCGGCGCTGCTCGCGGCGCGGGTGATGGTCGGCGACGTGCCCACGGTCGAGATCCACGGCGACGGCGCGCTGGCGGCCGACGTGCACTGGCTGCTGGACAACGTGCGCTGGGACGTGGCGGCAGACCTCGAGCGCTTCTTCGGCCCGCGCATCGCGCAGGAGATCGCGCGCGCCGGCTCGGCGCTGGCCGCTGCGCTGCGGCGGGCGCTGCACACCGGGGCCGACCTGGCGGCGCGGCTGCGCCCGGGCGGCACCGGGCGCAGCGCCCCATGAGGCAGTTCGCGCGGCTCGTCGTCATCGTCTTCACCGTCCTGCGCTTCGGCCTGGACGACATCGCGCTGTCGGGCTTCCGCCAGCGCTGGGTGCGCGCCCTGGCGCGGGTGATCACGATCGGCCGCCCGCTCGGCGAGCCGCGCGGCGTGCGCCTGCGCCGCGCGCTCGAGCGCCTCGGGCCGATCTTCGTCAAGTTCGGCCAGGTGCTCAGCACCCGGCGCGACCTGCTGCCGCCGGACATCGCCGACGAGCTCGCGCTGCTGCAGGACCGCGTGCCGCCGTTCCCGAGCGAGCAGTCGCGCGCGCTGGTCGAGAAGGCGTTCGGACGGCCGGTGGAGGCGATCTTCGCGCGCTTCGACGCCGACCCGGTGGCCAGCGCGTCGATCGCGCAGGTGCACTTCGCGCAGCTGCTCGATGGCCGCGAGGTCGCCGTCAAGGTGCTGCGCCCGGGCATGCTCGCCGTGATCGACGACGACCTCGCGCTGCTGCACCGCCTGGCACGCTGGGTCGAGCGGGTGTCGGTCGACGGCCGGCGGCTGCGGCCGCGCGAGGTCGTCGCCGAGTTCGACGGCTACCTGCACGACGAGCTCGACCTCGTGCGCGAGGCGGCCAACGCGGCCCAGCTGCGGCGCAACATGCAGGGCCTGAACCTGGTGCTGATCCCCGAGATGATGTGGGACCTGTGCACCTCCGGCGTGATCGTGATGGAGCGCATGTACGGCATCCCGATCAGCCAGGTGCAGCGCCTGCGCGAGGCCGGCATCGACTTCAAGAAGCTGGCCCGCGACGGCGTCACGATCTTCTTCACTCAGGTCTTCCGCGACGGTTTCTTCCACGCCGACATGCACCCGGGCAACATCCAGGTCTCGGTCGCGCCGGCCACGTTCGGGCGCTACATCGCGCTGGACTTCGGCATCGTCGGCACGCTCACCGACGTCGACAAGGACTACCTGGCGCAGAACCTGATCGCGTTCTTCCGCCGCGACTACAAGCGCGTGGCCGAGCTGCACGTCGAAAGCGGCTGGGTGCCGGCGGCCACCCGCGTCGACGCGCTGGAGTCGGCGATCCGCGCCGTGTGCGAGCCGTACTTCGACCGCCCGCTGAAGGAGATCTCGCTCGGCAACGTGCTGATGCGGCTGTTCCAGACCTCGCGCCGCTTCAACGTCGAGATCCAGCCGCAGCTCGTGCTGCTGCAGAAGACGCTGCTCAACATCGAGGGCCTCGGGCGCGAGCTCGACCCCGACCTGGACCTGTGGAGCACCGCCAAGCCGTTCCTCGAGCGCTGGATGAACGAACAGATCGGCTGGCGCGGCTTCGCCGAGCGGCTGCGCGACGAGGCGCCGCGCTACTCGCAGCTGCTGCCCGAGCTGCCGCGGCTGGTGCACCAGGCGCTGGTGCACCGCCAGGCCGACCCGGCGCCGCTGCTGCAGGCGCTGCTGGACGAGCAGCGGCGCACCCGGCGGCTCGTGCAGGCGGTGCTGCTGGCCTTCGGCGGCTTCCTCGTCGGCGCGCTGCTGGCGCAGCTGTGGCTGCACTGGCCGCGGGCGTGACGGCGCGGCGCTGAGCGCGCGGCGGCGGGCGGCGCACCGGCCGCCCCCTTGAAGCCCGCCGGGCCGACCCCGATCTATACAATCCGAAGCTTTTCGCGGGGTTTTGCCTGCCGTCGACAGGCCCACGCGAACGCCGCCAACGTGCCACTCTGCCCGGGAGGGTTCCGATGCCGATCTACGCCTACCGCTGCGCGTCGTGCGACCACGCGCTGGACGTGCTGCAGAAAGTGTCCGACCCGCTGCTGACGGTATGCCCGTCGTGCGGCCAGGAGGCGCTGCGCAAGCAGCTCACCGCCGCCGGCTTCCAGCTCAAGGGGTCGGGCTGGTACGTGACCGATTTCCGCAACAACGGCGGCGGCGCGGCCAAGCCCGCCGGCGGCAACGGCGCCGAGCCGAAGACCGACACCGCCGCCAGCACGCCGGCGCCGGCCGCCGCCGCGGCCCCCGGCAGCAGCGCCCCCGGCACCGCCGCCGCCGGTGCGGGCGGCGGCTGCGGCAGCGCCTGCGCCTGCCACTGAAGCGCCGCCGCGAAAGCCGCCGGTGAAGCGGTTCATCGTCGCCGGGCTGCTCGTCTGGCTGCCCCTGGCGGTCACGGTCTACGTGCTGCTGTGGCTCGTCGGCCTGATGGACGGCATCTTCGGCTGGCTGCTCACCGGCGTGGCCGCCGTCGTGCCGAGCAGCGCGCAGCTGGCGGTCGAGCGGCTGCGCGACTGGCCGGGGCTTGGCGTCGTCGTGATGCTCGCGGTGCTGCTGCTGACCGGCATCTTCGCCACCAACTTCCTCGGCCAGTGGTCGCTGCGCCAGTGGGACCGCGTGCTGCACCAGATCCCGATCGTCAAGTCGATCTACAGCTCGGTCAAGCAGGTCTCCGACACGCTGTTCTCGAGCAGCGGCAACGCCTTCCGCGAGGCGGTGCTGGTGCAGTATCCGCGCGCCGGCGCGTGGACGATCGCCTTCGTCACCGGGCGCCCCGGCGGCGAGGTGGCCGACCACCTGCAGGGCGACTACCTGAGCATCTACGTGCCGACGACGCCGAACCCCACCTCGGGCTTCTTCCTGATGCTGCCGCGCGCCGACGTGATCGAGCTCGACATGAGCGTCGACGCGGCGCTGAAGTACATCATCTCGATGGGCGTCGTCGCGCCGGCGGCGCCCGGACTCGTGTCCCGGCTGCCGGTGGCGCGAAACCCGGCCGGCTGAGCGCCCGCCCGCGCTCGGCCATCGGCGCCCCCGGCGTCGACCCCGTGCACCCACCCCCTGCCGCGCCCGGCGCGGACGCCGAACCAGCGAAGATTTCCGGAGCGAACCCATGAGAACCAGCTACTGCGGCCTCGTCAGCGAGGCGCTGCTCGGCCAGACCGTGACCCTGATGGGCTGGGCGCACCGCCGGCGCGACCACGGCGGCGTGATCTTCATCGACCTGCACGATGCCTTCGCGGTCGCGCAGGTCGTCTGCGACCCCGACCGGCCGCAGACGTTCGCCACCGCCGAGCACGTGCGCAACGAGTACTGCCTGAAGGTCACCGGCGTCGTGCGCGCGCGTCCCGCGGGCACCGAGAACGCCAACCTCGTCAGCGGCAAGGTCGAGGTGCTGTGTCACGAGCTCGAGGTGCTCAACCCGAGCGTCACGCCGCCGTTCCAGCTCGACGAGGAGAACCTGAGCGAGACGACGCGGCTCACGCACCGCGTGCTCGACTTGCGCCGCCCGGCGATGCAGCGCAACCTGCGGCTGCGCTACCGCGTCGCGATGGAGGTGCGCAAGTTCCTCGACGCGAACGGCTTCATCGACGTCGAGACGCCGATGCTGACGAAGAGCACGCCCGAGGGCGCGCGCGACTACCTCGTGCCCAGCCGCGTGCACGACGGCCTGTTCTTCGCGCTGCCGCAGAGCCCGCAGCTGTTCAAGCAGCTGCTGATGGTCGCCGGCTTCGACCGCTACTACCAGATCGTCAAGTGCTTCCGCGACGAGGACCTGCGCGCCGACCGCCAGCCCGAGTTCACGCAGATCGACATCGAGACCTCTTTCCTCGACGAGGAGGAGATCCGCACGATGTTCGAGGGCATGATCCGCAGCACCTTCCAGCACGCGATCGGCGTCGAGCTGCCGGCGTTCCCGGTGATGAAGTACGCCGAGGCGATGCACCGCTTCGGCAGCGACAAGCCCGACCTGCGCGTGCAGCTCGAGTTCACCGAGCTGACCGACGCGATGGCCGACGTCGACTTCAAGGTCTTCGCCGGCCCGGCGACGACGCCCGGCGGCCGCGTCGTCGCGCTGCGCGTGCCCGGCGGCGGCGAGATGAGCCGCGGCGAGATCGACGGCTACACCGAGTTCGTCAAGATCTACGGCGCCAAGGGTCTGGCGTGGATCAAGGTCAACGACCTCGCGAAGGGACGCGAGGGGCTGCAGAGCCCGATCGTGAAGAACCTGCACGACCGCGCGATCGCGGCGATCCTCGAGCGCAGCGGCGCGCAAAGCGGCGACCTGCTGTTCTTCGGCGCCGACAAGGCGAAGGTCGTCAACGACGCCATCGGCGCGCTGCGCACCAAGATCGGCCACAGCGAGTTCGGCCGCGCGCGCGGACTCGTGAAGGGCGAGTGGGCGCCGCTGTGGGTCGTCGACTTCCCGATGTTCGAATACGACGAGGAGGCGCAGCGCTGGAGCGCGATGCACCACCCGTTCACGAGCCCGAAGGACGGCCACGAGGACTGGCTCGAGACCGACCCCGGCCGCTGCCTCGCCAAGGCCTACGACGTGGTGCTCAACGGCATCGAGCTCGGCGGCGGCTCGGTGCGGATCCACCGCGAGGAGGTGCAGAGCAAGGTGTTCCGCGCGCTGAAGATCGGCCCCGAGGAGGCGCGGCAGAAGTTCGGCTTCCTGCTCGACGCGCTGCAGTACGGCGCGCCGCCGCACGGCGGCATCGCGATCGGCCTGGACCGCTTCGTGATGCTGATGACCGGCGCCGACAGCATCCGCGACGTGATCGCGTTCCCGAAGACGCAGCGCGCGCAGTGCCTGCTCACCGGCGCGCCGAGCGCGGTCGACGAGCGGCAGCTGCGCGAGCTGCACATCCGGCTGCGCAATCCGCCGCGGGCCTGACGCGGCGTCGGCAGGCTTCGCGGGGTACGATCCCCCGCGAATCGAGGCTGGCCAACGATGTCCGAGGCGCGGACCTACAAGATCCCCGAGTCGGTGCTGGTCGTGATCCACACGCCGGCGCGCGACGTGCTGCTGATCGAGCGCGCCGACCGGCCCGGCTACTGGCAGAGCGTGACCGGCTCGAAGGACGACCCCGACGAGCCGCTGTTCGAGACCTGCGTGCGCGAAGTCGCCGAGGAGACCGGCATCACGATCGGCGAGGGCGGCGTCGCCCCCGCGGCGCTGCGCGACTGGGGGCTGGCCAACGTCTACGAGATCTACCCCGTCTGGCGCCACCGCTACGCGCCGGGCGTGACGCACAACACCGAGCACGTGTTCGGCCTCACGCTGCCGCAGCGGATGCCGGTGCGACTGAACCCGCGCGAGCATCTGCGGTTCGAATGGCTGCCGTGGCGCGAGGCGGCCGACCGCTGCTTCTCGCCGAGCAACGCCGAGGCAATCCTGCAGCTGCCGCGCTTCCTGCCCGACCCCCCGCCGCCCGCCGCCGCACCGTGACCCTGCTGCGCCCCCTGCAATCGACGCTGCTGCCGCCGTTCGCCGGCGGCCCCGGCGTGCTGCGCGTGGCGACTTACAACATCCACAAGGGCGTGCGCGGGGTAGGCCCCGGCCGGCGGCTCGAGATCCACAACCTGGCGCAGGGCGTCGCGGCGCTCGACGCCGACCTCGTGTTCCTGCAGGAAGTGCGGCTGCACCACGCGCGCGACGCGCGCCGCTTCGACCGCACGCACTTCGGCTGGCCGGCGCAGGGCCAGGCCGACTTCCTCGCGCCCGAAGGCTACGACGTCGCCTACCGCACGAACGCCGTCACCCGCCACGGCGAGCACGGCAACGCGCTGCTGTCGCGCTGGCCGATCGGCGAGCCGGGCCACCACGACGTGTCGGACCACCCGTTCGAGCAGCGCGGCCTGCTGCACGTGCCGGTGCAGTGGCACGGCACGACGCTGCACGCCGTGGTGGCGCACTTCGGGCTGATCCACGCCAGCCGGGTGCGCCAGGTGCAGCGCCTGGCGGCCTTCCTCGACGCCACCGTGCCGCGCGGGGCGCCGCTGCTGGTGGCCGGCGACTTCAACGACTGGGGCGAGAAGCTCGATGGGCCGATGGCCGAGATCGGCCTCGTGCGCGCGCGGGTGCCGCACCTGCCGGCGTCGCACCGGCTGACGTTCCCGTCGCGGGTGCCGGTGTTCGCGCTCGACCGCATCTACGTGCGCGGGCTCGGCTGCCGCTCGACGTTCGTGCCGCGCGGCAGCGCGTGGGCCCGCATGTCCGACCACCTGCCGCTGGTGGCCGAGCTCGAGCTGGCTTGAACGAGCCTTCCCCCGCCGTCGCCGAGGCGCCGGCCGCGCCGCGGCCCGCCGCGCCTCCTGCCGCCGACGAACCGTCGCATCGCGCTGCGCCCGGCCACGACCTGCGCTGGTACGTCCACCCGCGGGCGCTGTTCAGCGGCGGCAACCGGGTGCGGCTGCTGCGCGGCGGCGACGAGCTGTTCCCGGCGATGTGCGCCGCGATCGACGCCGCGCGCGACGAGATCTGGGTCGCGATGTACATCTTCCACCACGACGCCACGGCGCGGCGCGTGGCGCAGGCGCTGGCCGCGGCGGCGCAGCGCGGCGTGGCGGTGCACGTCGTCGTCGACGGCTTCGGCTCGAAGGCGGCGCAGCCGACGCTGCAGCAGTGGTGGGCCGGCACGGGCGTGCAGTTCGCCGTCTTCCGCCCGGTCGAGAGCTGGCGCGCGATCTTCCAGCCCGAGCACCTGCGGCGGCTGCACCTGAAGCTGTGCGTCGTCGACGGCGCGCGCGGCTTCGTCGGCGGCATCAACGTCATCGACGACCGGCTCGACATGCGGCACGGCCCCACCGAGACGCCACGGCTGGACTTCGCCGTCGAGCTCGAGGGGCCGGTGGTGGCGCCGGTGGCGCAGACCGCGCAGGCGGTGTGGCAGCGCGCGCGCTTCGGCCAGGACTGGTCGCACCAGATGCTCGCCCTGGTGCGCAGCAGCGCGCCGCTGGCACGCGCGCGCGCGCTGCTGCAGGGCGTGCGCATCGTCTCCGGCGACAGCGTGCTCGTCGACACGCCCGACGAGCCGGTGCGCGCGGCCTTCGTCGTGCGCGACAACCTGCGCCAGCGGCGCACGATCGAGCGCAGCTTCGTCGAGGCGTTCGCCCGCGCGCGGGT
Source organism: uncultured Burkholderiaceae bacterium (assembly GCA_938022295.1). Classification (GTDB taxonomy): domain Bacteria; phylum Pseudomonadota; class Gammaproteobacteria; order Burkholderiales; family Burkholderiaceae_C; genus Calidifontimicrobium. Next base: position 717 of record CALIDR010000346.1, on the reverse strand, counting down.
GCGCATCGACATCGCGAGCCCCTACTTCTACCCCGGGCGCGAGTTCCGCCGCACGCTGCGCGAGGCGGTGCAGCGCGGCGTGCGCGTGCGCCTGCTGCTGCAGGGCAAGGTCGACTACCGCATCGCCGGCCTGGCGGCGCGCTCGCTGTACGCCGAGCTGCTGTCGCGCGGCGTGCGCATCTACGAGTACACGCCGGCGTTCCTGCACGCGAAGATCGCGCTCGCCGACGACGACTGGGCGACCGTGGGCAGCTCCAACATCGACCCGCTGTCGCTGCTGCTGAACCTGGAGGCCAACGTCATCGTGCGCGACCGCGCGTTCGCGGCCGAACTGGGCGCCGAGTTCGAGCGCGCGCTCGCGGTGTCGCGCGAGGTGCGCATGCCCGGCCTCGGGCTGGGCTGGTGGGCGCGGCTGCAGCGCGCCGTCGTCGCCTGGTCGGCGCGCCTGTACCTGCGGCTGGCCGGGATCCGCGGCCGGTACTGACCCTAGATCCGGCAGTCGGCCGCTCGATGCCGCATGCAAGCTACTGTTTTGCTTGGCGTTTCCACCCACGCGGTCGGTCACCTTTTGGGTGACGACGCTGCGCACCCGATCGAGCCGCCCTCGGACACGCTGGCGGCGTTGCGAATCCTCGCGATGGCCCGCGCCATCGCTGCGGTTCGCGCCTTGCCAGCGCGCCCGATGACGGCCCGCTCAGGCGCGCCCAACTGCCGGAT
>CALIDR010000345.1 GCA_938022295.1 uncultured Burkholderiaceae bacterium | reverse complement strand
GATGCCGTGCACCAGCGTGCACACGCCGCAGATGCGCTGCGCGAACGCCCACGCCTCGCGCGGGTCGCGGCCCTTGAGGATCAGCTCGATGCCGCGCACCATCGTGCCCGAGCTCCAGGCGCCGGTGATCGCGCCGTCGGCCGCGGTCTCGGCCTCGATGCGCAGGTGGCCCTCGATGCGGGTGATCGGGTCGACGACGACGCGTTGGTTCATGGGTCAATCCACCAACTGTTCGGCCACCAGCTCGAGCAGGCTCTCGGGCTTCTTGTTCCAGTGCGTCGCCTTCGCGCCCTGCTCAAGCGTGATGCGGCACTGGCCGCAGCTGGTGACGAAGCGCTTGGCGCCGGTGGCCTCGACCTGCGCCTTCTTCAGCTCGAACACCTGGGCGCGCAGCCGCGCGGCGCGCACGTTCGACACCACGCCACCGCCGCCGCCGCAGCAGAAACCGGCGACGCCGTGGTCCTTCAGCTCGGTGAGCGGCAAGCCGAGCGCGGCGAGCACGCGGCGCGCCGCCGCCTCGAGCCCGCCGCGGCGCACGATCTGGCACGGGTCGTGGAACGTCGCGGTGTCGCCGATCGGCCTGACGCGCAGCTTGCCGCTGGCGATCTGCTCGTCGAGGAACTCGGTCATGTGGACGATGCGCACCGGCAGCGGGCCGTCGTACCACTTGGCCGCCTCCCAGCGCGCGGCGCCGTAGGCGTGGCCGCACTCGGGCAGCAGGATCGTCTTCGCGCCGATCTTCACCGCGGTGTCGATCAGCGCCTTCGTCAGCCGCTCCTGCAGCCTCAGGTCGCCGTTGTTGAAGCCGATGTTCGACGCGTCGAAGCCGCCCTGGTGCATCGTCCACTTCAGGCCGAGGCGGTTGAGGATCTTCGCCGCGTCGGCGAGCGCCTTCGTGTGGTCGCCGAGTTCGGCCGGTGCCGCGGTGACGAGCACGTCGGCCTGCGGCAGGTCGCAGGGGATCGGCACGCCGTGCTGCTCGGACACTTCGGCGAGGATGTCGGGCAGGTCCTCGGGCGGCGTCGCGGGGCTGCCCCACTGCTGCGCGGCGCGGTCCATCAGCGCGAGGCGCTCGGGGATCAGGCCGGCCCTGAACATGCCGTGGCGCGCCTCCTTGACGAGCTCGGCGATGTCGATGCCCATCGGGCACACGAGCGTGCAGCGGCCGCACATCGTGCACGAGTCGTAGATCAGCTCCTGCCACTGCTGCAGCTCGTCGATGCCGAGCTTCCTGACGAGGCCGAGCGCGCGCACGATCGGCGCGAACGGGCTCGCCTCGCGGAAGTAGGCGCGGCGGAACGGCTCGAGCTTGTACGCCGGCGTGTACTTCGCCTCGCCGGTCGTGACGTGGAAGTGGCACGCCTCGGCGCACATGCCGCAGCGCACGCAGGCTTCCATGTGCACGGCGGCGGTGACGCCGAACTCGCGCACGAAGCTGCGCATCGCGGCGTCGACGCGCGCCTCGTCACTCAGCTCGCCCTGGCGGTCGAAGGGGGGTTTCGCGGTCGTGGCGGGATTCATACGTCGACCCCGCGGTGGCTGAAGCGCATGCCGGTGGCGCCGCGGGAGAACACGAACAGGAACGCGTGCATCAGCTTGCCGAACGGGAACCAGACGAGGAACAGGGCCACGCTGAGCACGTGCCACGCGAGCAGCGTCTCGTAGCGCGCGCCGAGGTCGGTCGTCGTCATCAGGCCGGTGAGCACCGGCAGCGCGGTGACGGCCCAGCTGACGTAGTCGCCGCCGTGCGTGAGCAGCTTGACGACCGGGTGCGTCAGCCGCCGCACGAGCGCGGCCACCAGCGACACGAGCGTGATCACGCCCACACCGAGCACGACGTCGCTCGGCAGCGCCGGCCACGAGACGCCGAACAGGTGGCGGATGAACACGATGTGCGGCGCCAGCCCGAAGACGACGATCGCCAGGCCGATGTGGAACACGTAGCTGTTGATCGTCGAGAACATCGTGCGCTGCACGAACTCGGGCCGTGGCCACATGCGGCGCACGATCGTGCGCAGCGCGCCGGCGAGCTTCGGCGGTGCGCCTTCGCGCGGCGGCGAGCGGTCGCGCAGGCGCGGCAGCAGCAGCACGCCAGCCAGGCGCCACAGCGTGCCGAAGACGAAGACGGCCATCGCGAACTGCAGCGCCGGGCCGCGGGCGAAGTCGAGCAGCGACATCAGGCGTCCTCCTTCGCGGCGGTGGCCGCCATGCGCCGGCGGGCGAGGAGTGCGGCCGCCGCGCCGGCGGCGAGCCCGCCGCCGGCGGCGATCGGGATGACGCGGCGCGACCGCGTGTCGGTGGCCAGCGGCTTGTACAGCCCGCCCATGTCCCAGAAGTTCGGCTCCGAGCAGCCGATGCAGCCGTGGCCCGACTGGATCGGGAACGACACGCCGCCGTTCCACTTCGACGTCGCGCAGGCGTTGTACGTCACCGGGCCCTTGCAGCCGAGCTCGTACAGGCACCACCCCTTGCGCGCGCCCGCGTCGTCGAAGCTCTTCGCGAACTGGCCGCGCTTGTAGAACGGGCGGCGGTAGCAGCGGTCGTGGATCGACTCGCCGAAGAACGCGCGCGGGCGGCCGAGCTTGTCGAGCTCGGGCAACTGGCCGAACGACAGCAGGTGCGTCAGCGTGCCCGTCATCGCCTGCGGCAGCGGCGGGCAGCCGGGAATGTTGACGACCGGCTTGCCCTTGACGAGGGCCGAGATCGCGACCGCCCCGGTCGGGTTCGGCTGCGCCGCCGGCAGGCCGCCGAACGCGGCACAGGTGCCCACCGCGACGACGGCGGCGGCGTGCTCGACCGTCTCGGCGAGCATGTCGACGTTGCTGTGGCCGGCGATCGTCGAGTAGCCGGCGTTCAGCGTCGGCACCGAACCGTCGACGACGACGACGTACTGGCCCTTGTTGTCCTGCATCGACCGCCGGCGCGCCTCCTCCGCCGCGTCGCCCGAGGCCGCCTGCAGCGTGTGGTGGTAGTCGAGCGAGACGAAGTCGAAGATCAGGTCCTCGAGCGTCGGGCTGAACGTGCGCGTCAGCGACTCGGTGCAGCCGGTGCACTCCTGGAACGACAGCCAGATCACCGCCCGCCGTCGCGCCTTCGCGAGGCCCTCGGCCATCTGCGCGGCCGCGCCGGGCGGCAGCGCCATCAGCGAGCCGACCCAGGTCGCGTACTTCAGGAACGCGCGCCGCGACACGCCCTGGCGCGCCAGGTGCTCGCCCAGGGTCCGGGCTTCAGCCATCGTCGTCCTCCATCGGGTCGTCGGGCGCCACGGCGCCGAGCGCGCCGCGCAGCCGCGCCGCCGCGTCGGCGACGTCGGCCGGGTGGGCGAGCAGCAGTTCGGGCACGCGCGCGACGACGATCTGCTCGGCGAGCACGCCGCCGTCGGCGCCCTCGTGCCGCACCCACCACAGGCCGGCGAACGTGGTCTCGTCGACCGTCGTCGGCCCGGCGACGTCGACGACGGCGCGCACTTCGCCGCGGCCGAGGCGCTCGCGCAGCACCTGTCGCTGCGCGTCGTCGAGCGGCAGGCTGCGCAGGTCGATCGCGGTCGCGAAGCCGGGCTCGGCGGCGAGCGCGCGCAGGTGCGCCGCGCACTCGTGCAGCACGGCGTCGACGAGACCCGCCTTGTCGGCGTCGGCTGCGTCGATCGGGCGGTCGATGTCGGCCGCCATCACGCTTGCCACCGCTGCAGCAGGTCGCGCACGGCGTCGCACAGCCGCGGCAGCGCCGCCTGCACCGGCGGCGTGGGCGCGAGGCCGAGCGCCGTCGACCCCGGCTCGACGGCCACCAGCGCGCGCCGCGCCGGCAGCCGGCCGCTGAACGCGGCGGCGGCCATCAGGTCCGCCAGCGCCACTTCGTGCGCGCTGGTCTTGCGGCCGCCGAGCTGGGCGTCCATTGCGTCGCCCTCGAACACGCGCACGCTGCCGGGCTCGGCGCCGAAGCGGGCGGCGTCGATCGCGATCAGCGCCGCTGCGTCCTCGATCGCCGGCAGCAGGCTCAGGCCGATCGTGCCGCCGTCGCAGTAGTGCACCGGATCGTCGGCGCCGGCGACCGGGTCGGCCGCGAGCAGCGCGTCGACCGCGAGCGGCCCAGCCGCGTCGTCGCCGAGCAGACGGTTGCCGAGCCCCAGCACGAGCACCCTGCCTTCGGCCACCCCTCGTCTCCTCGTCGTGCCCCGGTCGATGCCGGAATACCCCACGATAGACACCCGGCCGGCGCCACACCTTGACCGCGATCAAATAGGAATCGGGGTAAGGCATGCAGCCTCGCGCCATGACAAGCAGCCGCCGAGGAGACGAACGCGATGTGTCTGGCGATCCCGATGCAGGTCGTCGAGGTCGAAGGCTTCACCGCACGCTGCGTCGCGCGCGGCGTCGAACGGCGGGTGAGCCTGTTGCTCCTTCAGCACGAGGACGTGGCGCCGGGCGACTTTGTGGCCGTGCATCTGGGCCACGCGACGCAGCGCCTGCCCGAAGCCGACGCCCGCCTGGCGTGGGCGCTGTACGACGAACTGCTCGCCGCCGACGACGCGGCGCGCACCGCCTCCGGACGATGACCGTGCGATCGGTGACGAAAGCCCGGACCGGATGCGGCGGTGGTCGGGTGAGGCCGGATGGCACGACGGCCGTTGACGCGGTCCAATCCGGGTTTGCCCGGAGCACGCGCCGAGGCCTGGAGCCCCGTTGACGATCACGATGCCGACCCCTGTGCGCACGCCCGCCGCCCGCCACGAGGCGGCCGGGGGGATCCTGGCCGAGATCACGGCCGATCTCGGCGCGGGCCACGACCTGGAGGCGTTGCTGCGCCGCTTCCTGCTGCCGGTCGTCACGCTGGCCGGGGCGCAGGCCGGCGCCGTGCGCGTGTTCTGCGACGACACGCAGCGGCTGCGGCTCGTCGGCCAGATCGGCCTGGCGGCCGACGTCGTCGACGCCGAGCGCGTCGTCGACCGCCATTGCGGCGTGTGCGGGGTGGCCGCCGACGAGCAGCGCGCGGCGTGGGCCGAGGGCGCCACCGAGTGCCGGCTGCAGGCGACGAAGGCCGCCGCGGGCGGCTGCGCGCACGTGCTGGCGGTGCCGCTGACGCACCGCGGCCGGATGCTGGGCGTCTACAACCTGTTCTTCGAGACCGCCGAGCCGCCGGCGGCCGGCGTGCAGGCGGTGCTGCGCGCGGTCGGCGACCTGCTCGGCCTGGCGCTCGACAACGCGCGGCTGGAGCGCGAGAACCTGCGCGCCACGGTGCTCGCGCAGCGCCAGCAGATGGCCGCCGAGGTCCACGACTCGGTCGCGCAGACGCTGACGTTCGTCAAGATGCGGCTGCCGCTGCTGCAGCAGGCGATCGAAGAGGGCTCCGCCGCGCAGGCGCTGCGCTACGTCGGCGACGTCCGCGGCGCGGTCGGCCAGGCGCACGCGAGCCTGCGCGAGATCCTGACCCACTACCGCGCGCCGATCGACCCCAAGGGGCTGCTGCACGCGCTGGCCGACTGCGCGCGCGAGTTCCCGCAGCGCACCGGCGTCGCGCTCGAGGTCGTCAACCGCGCCGGCGCGATCGCGCTCAGCGCCGAGCAGGAGGCGCAGGCGTTCCACGTCGTGCGCGAGGCGCTGGCCAACGTCGCCCAGCACGCCCGGGCGCATCGCGCGTGGCTGTGGCTCGACGCGCGCGACGGCGAGGTCGAGATCGTCGTCGAGGACGACGGTGCCGGGACGGGGCCCGTGGCCGGCGACGCCGGCGCCGCGGCGACGCACCACGGCCTCGCGATCATGGACGAGCGGGCGCGCCGCCTCGGCGGCCGGCTCGAGATCGGCGCCCGCGTCGGCGGCGGCACCCGCGTGCGGCTCGCGTTTCCGCAGGCCGCGCCCGCGATGCAGGACGCCCGATGACGACGTCCGGCTTGCGCATCGTGCTGGTCGACGACCACGCGCTGTGCCGCAGCGGGCTGACCGACCTGCTGACGCACCGCGGCGGCATGCACGTGCTGGCCGCTACCGCCCACGCCGACGAGGTGATGCCGGTGCTGCGCGACCAGAAGCCCGACCTGCTCGTGCTCGACCTGCGCATGCCCGGCACCGACGGCCTGACGCTGTTGCGCCGGCTGCGCGCCGAAGGCGTCGACACGCCGGCGCTGATCCTGACGATGAGCGATTCCGAGGCCGACCTCGCCGCCGCGCTGCGCGCCGGCGTGCGCGGCTACCTGCTGAAGGACATGGAGCCCGACGAGGTGATCGCCGCGATCGGCCGCGCCGCCCGCGGCGAGCTGACGGTGGCGCCGGCGATGACGCTCAAGCTCGCGCAGATGCTGCAGCCGGGCAGCAAGCCGACCGACCGCGCCGGCATGCTCGCCTCGCTCACCGAGCGCGAGCGCGAGATCCTCGACCACGTCGCGCGCGGCCAGAGCAACAAGTCGATCGCGCGCGCGCTCGACATCAGCCACGACACCGTCAAGCTGCACGTGCGCCACATCCTCGCCAAGCTGACCCTGAGCTCGCGCGTCGAGGCGGCGGTGTTCGCCGTCGAATCGCGCGCGGCCGGCGAGATGCCCGAAAGTCCACGCGACCACGCGCGCGACCAAGGCCGCACGCCGTCGGCGTGACGGCGGCGGGTCAGCGCGCGGCGCCGGTCTCGGCGGCCGCCGCGCCGAAGCGGGCGAGTTCGTCGTGCAGGCGCACGACTTCGCCGACGATCGTCAGGCACGGCGACTTCAGCCCCGCGGCCGCGACGCGGTCGGCGAGGTCGGCGAGCGTGCCGGCGACGACGCGCTGCCCGGGCAGCGTGCCCTGCGCGACGACGGCGGCCGGCCGGTCGGCCGGCGCACCGTGAGCGACGAGCTGGCGGCAGATCTGCGCCAGGCCGCTGAGCCCCATGTAGATCACGACGGTCTGCCGCGGCCGCACGAGCGCGGGCCAGTCGAGGTTCGCGGTGCCGTCCTTCAGGTGGCCGGTGACGAACAGGCACGCCTGGGCGTGGTCGCGGTGCGTCAGCGGAATGCCGGCGTAGCTCGCCACGCCGCACGCGGCGGTGATGCCCGGCACCACTTCGCACTCGATGCCGTGCGCGGCGAGTTCCTGCAGCTCCTCGCCGCCGCGACCGAAGACGAACGGGTCGCCGCCCTTCAGCCGCACGACGTGGTGGCCTTCGCGCGCCAGCCGCACCAGCAGCGCGTTGATGTCGCCCTGCGGCATCGTGTGGTGGTCGCGCTCCTTGCCGGCGTAGATGCGCTGCGCGCCCGGCCGCACGAAGTCGAGCACCTCGGGCGCCACCAGATGGTCGTAGACGACGACGTCGCAGGCGGCGAGCAGCCGCACGGCGCGCAGCGTCAGCAGTTCGGGGTCGCCGGGCCCGGCGCCGACGAGATGCACGCGGCCGCGGCCGGGGCGCGCCCGTTCGCGCTCGCCTTCGATCAGCGCCGGCCAGTCCACCATCGAATTCATCGCAGGTCCTCCGGGATCCGGGTGGCGTTCAGCCGCGCGGGCCGCAGCTGCAGCCGCCGCCGCAGCCGCCTTTCGCGGGGCCCGGCGGCGCGGGCTCGGCCGCCGCCGGCGGGATGAAGATGAAGCGGAAGTCGCCGGGGGCGTACTCGACGAAGTCGAGCGCCGTGCCTTCGAGCAGTTCGAGGCTCGACGGGGCGATGACGACGGCGACGCCTTCGATCTCGAGCGCGGCGTCGCTGTCGACGACGTCGTCGAAGCCCATGCCGTAGGCGATCGAGCCGTCGTCGTCGAGGCGCGCGGCGACGCGCAGCGCGAGGTCGGTGGCGTTCGCCGCGGCGGCGGCGCGGCGGATCTGCTCGGCGGCGGCGGTGGTCAGCGTGAACATCGGCGGCTCGCGGTGGGGGTGAGGGAGGGGTCGGGCGTCGCGGTCAGGCCAGCGCGGGCGCGGCCGCCGCGCGGTCGGCGCCCCGGCGGGCGTCGCGACGCGCGTTGCGACGAGCGCGCACGAAGGCGACGAAGCGCTCGGGCCAGCGGTTGCCGCCGGTCGCGCGCTGGTGCAGGTACGACGCGAGCACGTTGTGCACGCGCACGCCGTCGCGGCGGCCGTCGACGCCGTGGCCGCGCCGAACGTCGTAGGCGAAGCCGACGGCGGGGTCGAGGCCGCTCAGTCCGTCCAGGCTCGAGTGGTGGAATTCGTGGCCGTGACGCACCGCACCGTCGCCCCACGGGTGCGCGGCCGTTTCGGCGACGGCGACGTAGCCGCGCCCGACCGGGCGCTCGTGCATCACCGCGTCGCCGGGGATCGCGCCGACCATCTCGGCGCGGCGGCCGTGCCAGCTCAGGCTGCGTGCGAGGTACATCAGGCCGCCGCACTCGGCGTAGACCGGCAGGCCGCTTTCGATCGCCGTACGCAGCTCGCGGCGCAGCGCCGCGTTGGCCTCCAGCTCGGCCATGAAGCATTCGGGGAAGCCGCCGCCGATCACGACGCCGTCGACCGCCGGCAGCCGGGCGTCGTGCAACGTGTCGAAGAACACGAGCTCGGCACCGGCGGCTTCGAGCGCGGCGAGGTCGTCGGGGTAGTAGAAGCCGAACGCCGCGTCGCGCGCGACGCCGACGCGCACGTCGGGTGCGGCCGGCGCGGCGGCGGGCGGCGCCGCCGGCAGCGCCGCGGCGCCCCGGCCGATGTCGAGCAGCCGGTCGAGGTCGACCTGCGAGCCGACGAGACGGCCGATCCCGTCCACGCGCGCCGCGGCGTCGCCGATCTCGCGGTCGGGCATCAGGCCGAGGTGGCGCTCGGGCAGCGCGAGCCGGGGGTCGTGGCCGACCGCGCCGAGCACCGGGATGTCGGTGTAGTGCTCGATCACGGCGCGCAGCTTGCCCTCGTGACGCGCGCCGCCGACCTGGTTCAGGATCACGCCGGCGATGCGCACGTCGCGGTCGAACGCCTGGTAGCCGAGCAGCAGCGGCGCGACGCCGCGCGTCATGCCGCGGGCGTCGATCACGAGCACGACCGGCAGCCCGAGGCGCCTGGCGAGCGCCGCGTTGCTGTTGCTGCCGTCGAGCGCCAGGCCGTCGTACAGGCCCTTGTTGCCCTCGACGAACGCGGCGTCGGCGCCGGCGGCGTGGCGGGCGAACAGCGCGTCGATCTCGTCGCCGCGCATCAGGTGCAGGTCGAGGTTGAAGCACGGCGCGCCGCTCGCGCGCGCGAGCCACATCGGGTCGATGTAGTCGGGGCCCTTCTTGAACGTCTGGACCGCGAGGCCGCGCGCGGCGAGCGCGGCCGCAAGGCCGAGGCTCACCGTCGTCTTGCCCGACGACTTGTGCGCCGCCGAGACCATCCAGCGCGACGGCGCGGCAGCCCTCACTTCTGCACCGCCTTGCCGGGCGCGAAGTCGTCCTGCGGCAGGAAGTCGAGCACGCGCACGCCGATCGTCGTCAGCACGAACGCCGCGCCGACGCCGCCGAGGCCGAGCAGCCACTCGGGCCAGCGCGGCACGTAGTGCGCGATCGCGCCGTCGGCGAACGTGCTCGACACCTCGTAGCCGGGGAAGATCTCGAGCGGATACGCCTGCCCGCCGACGATGAAGACGTACAGCAGCGCGAACGCCCCGAGCACGACGAAGGCAGCGGCCGTCAGCGTGCCGCGGGCGTCGCCCCAGCGCGGGTGGAACAGCAGCACCATCGGCAGCACGCTGCCGAGCCCGACGTAGCCGACCCAGAACAGCGCCGGGAACACGCCGCCGTCGCGCAGGATGAAGGCGGCGAAGCCGGCCTGGCGTGCGTAGTAGACGTTCGTCAGGTGGTACACCGCCACCAGGTACAGCGCCGCGGCGACGAACACGCCGAGCAGCCGCGCCATGCGCCGCTGCACGTCGGCCGGCAGCGCGAGGCCGTTCCAGCGGTACATCGCCGCCTGCACGACGAGGAACACCGCCAGGCCCCAGCCGAACGACAGCACGATGAACAGCGGCGCGAGCAGCGCCGACTGGTACGCCTGGCGCGCGACGAGGAAGCCGAAGATGAGCCCGGTGCCGGTCGTCAGCACGAAGCGCCACACGAGTGCGGCGACGCCCGCGGCGGTCGAGAAGCGGTTCATGCGCCGCTCGAACATCGTCCACAGGTAGATCGCGACGATCGTGAACATGCCGGAATACAGCAGCACGTTCCACGCGAACACCGACGTCGGGTTGTAGTGCGTCGCGGCGACGATCACGCGGTCGGGGCGGCCGAGGTCGAGCATCAGCACCATCAGGCCGCCGGCGAGCATCGCGATGCTGAGCAGCCCCGACAGCGGCGCGCGCTTCTTGTAGACCGGCTGGCCGAACACCGAGCCGATCGACGCCACGTTGAGCACGCCCGACGCCGACACGATCAGGAAGATCGCGAACACGTGCGGCAGGCCCCAGACGATCTGGTTGTCCATCCCGGTGATCGCGTGGCCGTGGACTTCCATCGTGTGCGCCGCGGCCAGCCCGATCAGCGTCACGAGCACGCCGAGGCCGAGCAGGCCCCAGAACGCGCGGGAGTCGGAGCGCACGACCATCTCAGATCCCCTGGTAGCGAACGCCGAGGTCCAGGCGCAGGTCGGCGCGCAGCTGCTTCGTCGTCACCTCGCGCACGCGCTTCGAGATCTCGCTGTCGGGATCGTTGAGGTCGCCGAACAGGATCGCGCCATGGCCGGCCTTCGCGCACGCCTCGGCGCACGCCGTCGTCGTGCCGCCGGCGTCGATGCGGTGCACGCACAGCGTGCAGCTCTCGACGCAGCCCTTGCCGCGCGGCACGTCGGGCTTCTGGTTCGTCAGCGGCTCGTGCACGAACGAGCGCGCCTTGTACGGGCACGCCATCATGCAGTAGCGGCAGCCGATGCAGGTGTGGCGGTCGACGAGGACGATGCCGTCGGCGCGCTTGAACGACGCGCCGGTCGGGCAGACGTCGACGCACGGCGGGTGCGCGCAGTGCTGGCACATCACGGGCAGCGACTGCGTGCGGCCGGTGCGGATCTCCTTGATCTCGACCTTGCGGATCCACTGCGACGAGGTCGGCGTCGGCCGCGGGTCGAGGCCGTTCTCGGTGTTGCAGGCGTCGACGCAGTCGGTGCAGCCGCTGGCGCACTTCGTCGTGTCGATCAGCATGCCCCAGCGCACCTTCGGGTTCGCGCCGGTGCCCGGCGTGCCGGGTGCAGCGGCCCGCGCGACCTCGATCAGCTGGATGCCCGGCGCGAGCATCACGCCGGCGATCCCTGCGGCAGCGACACCGAGGAAGCCGCGGCGCGACGGCGCCGGCGCGTCGGCAGGCGGGCTGGCGGGGCGGTCGGTCTCGTTCATACCCGGATCACTGCGCGGCGGCCGTCGCCGAGCCCACCCCCGCCGCGCCCATCTGCCTGAGCTGCTGCGCGAGCCGCATCGCCGCGGCGGCGTTCGGGCCCGTGGGCACGACCGGGTGGAACGCGGTCGGCGCCGGCCGCGTCGAGTGGCACTCGAAGCAGTCGATGCGCACCGCGGTGTAGGTGTGGCAGCTGATGCAGAAGTTCGTGTCGGCGGCGGCGACGCTGCCGGTGCTCGGGCTCGCGTGGCACGCGATGCACGCCTTCAGGCTCGCCTGCGCGCCGCGGATGCCGCCGTGCACCGTCTCGTCGCGCTGGTGCTCGAGCATGCGCGGGTGCTGGCGGCGCATCGTCGCCGGGTCGGCGACGCACTGCGTGCCGGGCTTGGCCGGCTCGATCACCGGCTTGGGCGTGCGGCCGCTGCCCTGGGCCAGCGCGGAGGAGGCGGCTGCACCCAGCGCGAGCGATAGAACCCCCAAGCGCCACGCCGCCACTGTCCAAGCGGCCGCCGCGGATCCGGCTTCGCCGGTCCGCTGGCGGGCCTTGCAGGCCGCGCCGGGCCTTGCGCCCCGGCCGCTCGCCGCGCACGAAAGGTCCGCCGGACCTTTCGTGTCGCGGCTCGCCCCCCCCGGGGGGGCGGCGCCGAAGGCGCTGCGGGGGGGGACCATCACTCTCCCAGGCCCATCTGGATGTACCCGGTCGGGCACACGTCGTGGCAGATGTGGCAGCCGATGCACTTCGTGTAGTCGGTGTCGACGTAGCGGCCGGTCGTCGACTGCGACTTCTTGACCTTGAACACCGCCGTCTGCGGGCAGTAGACGACGCAGTTGTCGCACTCGAAGCACAGCCCGCAGCTCATGCAGCGCTTGGCCTCGGCGATCGCCTCCTTCTCGGTCAGCGGCAGCACGCGCTCCTCGAAGTTGTTGAGCGCCTGCTCGGCGGTCAGCGTGACGATCTTGCGCTTGTGGCGCGGCGTGTACTGGAAGTGGCCGAGGAACAGCTCCTCGTGCGGGATCACGTAGCGGTCGGAGCGGTTGTCGAAGTTGTGGATCGCGACGTTGCTGCTGTCGGTGCCGCGGATCGGCTCGTGCACCTCCGACAGCGTCAGCCCCTTCTCGATCAGCTTGCGCTGGATGTCCCAGGTGTGGACGTCGATCTTCGGCCGCTTGTCGAGCGGCTCGCCGGCGAGGAAGCGGTCGATGCCGTCGGCGGCGATCGCGCCGTGGCCGATCGCGGTGGTCAGCAGGTGCGGGCGCACGACGTCCCCGCCGACGAACATGCCGGCGCGGTTCTTGACCTGGTAGTTGCGGTCGGCGTCGATCGCACCCTTGCCGTTGTTCAGCGCCTCGAGGCCGGTGAAGTCCACCGCCTGGCCGATCGCCGAGACGATCAGGTCGGCCGGGATGTCCTCCTCGGTGCCCTCGATCATCTTGATCTCGAGCCGGCCGCCCTTGATCGTGGCTTCGCAGCGCGCCACGCGCAGCGCCGTGGCGCGCCCGTCGGGCCCGCGCACCACCGCCACCGGCGCCAGCCCGCCGCGGATCGCGATGCCCTCGGCGAGCGCGTGCTCGACCTCGTGCTTGCTCGCCTGCATCTTCTCGATCGCGAAGATCGAGGTCAGCGTCACTTCGGCGCCCTGGCGCGCCGAGACCGACGCCACGTCGTGCGCGACGTGGCCGGCGATCGCCATCTCAGGGCGGTCGCTCTCGTGGATCTGCTCGATGTGGCCGAGGCGCCGCGCGACGGTGGCCACGTCGATCGACGTGTCGCCGCCGCCGACGACGACGACGCGCTTGCCGACGTGGCGCAGCCGCCCGTCGTTGAACGCCTTCAGGAACGCCGTGGCGGTGACGCAGTTCGGCGCGTCCGACCCCTCCACCGGCAGCGGGCGGCCGCTTTGCGCGCCCATGCCGAGGAAGACGGCGTCGAACTCGGCCTGGATCTGCTCGAGCGTGATGTCGGTGCCGATGCGCGTGTTCGTGCGCGCCTCGACGCCGAGGTCGAGGATGCGCTGGATCTCGGCGTCGAGCACCTGGCGCGGCGTGCGGAAGCCGGGGATGCCGTAGCGCATCATGCCGCCGAGCTCGGCGCGCTCGTCGAAGATCGTCACCGAGTGACCCTTGCGCGCGAGCTGGTACGCCGCCGACAGCCCCGCGGGCCCGCCGCCGATCACGGCGACCTTCTTGCCGCTGAGCTTCTCGGGCTTCGGGAACTGCAGGTGGTTCGCGATCGCGTACTCGCCGAGGAAGTGCTCGACCGAGTTGATGCCGACGAAGTCCTCGACCTCGTTGCGGTTGCAGCCCGACTCGCACGGCGCCGGGCACACGCGGCCCATCACGCTGGGCAGCGGGTTGGCCTCGGTCAGGCGCCGCCACGCGTACTCCTGCCACGGCACGCCCGCAGGCGGCTTCTCGATGCCGCGCACGATGTTGAGGTAGCCGCGGATGTCCTCGCCCGACGGGCACGAGCCCTGGCACGGCGGCGTGCTCTGGATGTACGTCGGGCACTTGTGCGAGTGGTCGGCGTCGAAGATCTCCTCCTGCCACCGGCGCGGCTTGTGGTCGCCGTCCTTGTAGCGGCGGAAGGTCAGCGGCTTGACTTCGGTGGACTCGGGCACGGCAGACATCGCGGGTCTCCTGGGGAATCGTGTTCGGTGCGGCGCGGGTCAGTGGGCGTCGCCCAGCCGGATCGCCTTGCTGACGAGCTGGTGCACGCCACCGACCATGCTCATGTCGAAGCCGTAGTACGGCAGCACCTTCGTGAACTGCGCCTTGCAGATCGCGCAGATCGTGGCCATGAAGTTCACGCCGTGCTCGTCGACGACGTTCTTCAGCGCTTCCATGCGCGGCAGCGCGCCCTTGACGCGCAGCTCGATCAGGTCGTCGGTCAGCAGCCCGCCGCCGCCGCCGCAGCAGAACGTGGCCTCGCCGATCGTGCCCGGCGCCATGTCGTGGAAGTGGTTGGCAACCGCCTTGATGATCTCGCGCGGGATCACGAACTGGCCGCCCGGCATGTCGCCCATGCGCGAGGCGCGCGCGACGTTGCACGAGTCGTGGAACGTGACGACGCGGTCGTCGTTCTTTTCCTTGTCGAACTTGAGCGCGCCGCGCTGGATCAGGTCGTAGGTCAGCTCGCAGATGTGCGTGGGCTGCTTGTGGCGCGGGTCGAGCTGTTTCTGCAGCTCGATCGCGAACGGGTCCTTGCCGCCGGCGCCGACGCCGATCAGCGTGTTCCAGAAGCTGTACGCCACCCGCCACGCGTGGCCGCACTCGCCGACGACGATGCGCTTGACGCCGAGCTCGAGCGCCGCCTCGCGGATGCGCAGCGCGATCTTGCGCAGCTGCTCGTAGTTGCCGATGAACATGCCGAAGTTGCCGGCCTCGGATGCCATCGACGACAGCGTCCAGCTGATGCCCGCGGCGTGAAACACCTTCCCGTAGCCGATCAGGCTTTCGACGTGCGGCTCGGCGAAGAAGTCGGCCGACGGCGTGATCAGCAGCACCTCGGCGCCCTTGGCGTCGATCGGGTAGCGCACGTCGACGCCGGTGTCTTCCTTGACGTCCTCTTCCAGCCCCTCGAGCGTGTTCTCCAGCGCCGGCCCCGGCAGGCCGAGGTTGTTGCCGATCTTGTGGACCTTGCCGATGATCTCGTTGCTGTACTTCTGCCCGAGGCCCACCGAGTCCATGATCTCGCGCGCGGCCATCGTGATCTCGGCGGTGTCGATGCCGTACGGGCAGAACACGCTGCAGCGGCGGCACTCGGAGCACTGGTGGTAGTAGCTGTACCACTCGTCGAGCACCTCGCGCGTCAGGTCGACGGCGCCCACCAGCTTCGGGAACAGCTTGCCGGCGAGCGTGAAGTAGCGCCGGTAGACCTTGCGCATCAGGTCCTGGCGCGCCACCGGCATGTTCTTCGGGTCGCCGGTGCCGAGGTAGTAGTGGCACTTGTCGGAGCACGCGCCGCAGTGCACGCAGGCGTCCATGTAGACCTGCAGCGAGCGGTACTTGCCGAGCAGCTCGCCCATCTTCGCGACGGCGCGCTGCTCCCAGCCTTCGGTCAGCTCGCCCGGGAAGCCGATGTTGCCCTGGATCTGCGGCGAGGCGACGAACGGCTTCGTGCTCGCCATCGCGCCCTCGGCCACCAGCGGGATGACCGGATAGGGCTTGAGCGCGGGCGTCTCGAACTTGGCGGCGGCCACGGTGCGGGTCCTACTTGTCCAGCGCCGCCGCCCACGACGCGACGTGGCGCGCCTCGCGCGGGTTGTCGACCTGGTAGCGCGTCGGGCTGAAGAACAGGCCCGGCGCGTGCAGCAGCTTGCTGATCGGGAACACGATCATCAGCAATGCGACGAGCGACAGGTGCAGCAGCAGCAGCGGGTCGGCCGGCAGCGGGTGGACGTCGAAGCGCATCAGCCCGAGCATGAACGCCTTCAGCGCGACGATGTCGGTTGGCGCGACAAAGCGCATCCCCAGCCCCGACAGGCCGATCGCGATCAGCAGCGCCAGGTGCAGGTGGTCCGACGGCGTCGAGATCCAGCGCACGCGGTCGACAAGGAAGCGCCTCGCCCACAGACCGGCCAGGCCCGCGACCATCGCGAAGCCGGCGTAGATGCCGAACGGCTGCACCCACACGATCGGCTCCCACACCGGCTGCTGGAAGTAGCGCACGTGGCGCAGCAGCACGAGCAGCAGCGCAGCGTGGAACATCCAGCCGAAAGCCCAGGTCCACTTGTTCGACTTGAACAGGCTCTCGAAGAACGCCACTTCGCGCACCATGCGCAGCGCGACGCCGCCGGGTGTCGTCGGCGCCGGGGTGGTGGGGATCTTCAGCGGCGCGGGCACCGCGAGGTAGCGGCGGATCTTCAGCGCCAGGCCGACGACGAACAGCGCCGTCGCCGCGTAGAACAGCGCCGCGAAGATCAGCGAGAGCGCCGACATGGCCCCGGTCCTGCTGGCACGGCGGCGCTGGCGGGCGCGTCAGACGCAGCCGGTCGGCTTCGGCAGGCCGGCGATCTTGCACGCCTGCTTGGCCGGGCCGTACGGGAACAGCTCGTACAGGTACTTGCTGTTGCCCTTCTCCTCGCCGAGCTGCTTGCCGATCGCCTTCGTCAGCACGCGCACCGCGGGGGCGATCTGGTACTCGTCGTAGTACTGGCGCAGGAAGTTGACGACTTCCCAGTGGTTGGGCGTCATCTCGACGTTCTCCTGCTGGGCGATCGCGTTGGCGACCTCCTCGCTCCAGTCGGAGAGGTTGACCAGGTAGCCTTCCTCGTCGGTCTCGATCGTCTTGCCGCTGACTTCGATGGACATCTCGTTCTCCTCGTGCGTCGGGTGAAAGGGGGCAGGCCCGGCGTCAGAGCCAGGACTGGTTCGTCGAATGCTCGGCCACGAGGTCGACGAAGCCGGCGTAGTCGACGGTGGCCACGCCGTCGATCAGGCGGCCGGCCACGCCGCGCGCCTCCAGATCGGGCCGCAGCGCGTAGACCTTGAGCCGGCCGACGGCCGCGGCCAGCCCGCTGCTCGCGGCGAGGCCGGCGGTGGCGGCGTAGACGCCGTCCTCGATCAGCAGCAGCGACTGGCCGTCCTTGGCCAGCCGCAGGCAGCTCGCGAGGCTCGTCGTCTGCGCGGGGGACTTGTTGACGATGTGCAGCATCGGGGGCTCCGCCTCAGAACGACAGGACGACGTCCTGCTCGGCCATCAGGTCGGCCATCTCGGCGCTCGACAGCACCTTGACGTCGACGAGCAGGTCGTCCTCGGTCAGGCCGCGCGCGACCATCGACTCGCGCTCGACGTACAGCTTCTCGATGTCGTAGCCCTCGAGCGCGCGGTACGTCTTGCTGTGGTTCTTGATGCCGATGCCCTTCGTGTCCTGGCCCTTCACCAGCTCGTAGACGCCGTCGTCGACGAAGACGAGGCTCACGTCCTGGTCGAACGTCGCCGTGATCAGCACCACCTCGAGGCTCTCGAGCGCGTAGATCGTGCCGTACGGGGCCTTGCGGTTGACGAACATGAACTTCTTCATCGCGCGCCCCCGTCAGTCGCCGAAGGTGACCGTGCGGTCGCTCTTGATGCCGCCGTCGACCAGCTGGCCCAGCCCCGAGATGCGGAAGCCCGGCGCGAGCACCTCGTCCTTGATGCCGCGGCGCAGCGCCGCGGCGACGCACACGACGAGGTCGACGCCGTGCTGCTCCTTCAGCGCCGACCAGCGGTTGACGATGTGGCGGTCGTCCTGTGGCGGCTCGGTGAGCCTGGTCGCGTTGTAGACGCCGTCGTGGTAGAAGAAGACGCGCATCACCTGGTGCCCCCGGGCGATCGCGGCTGCCGCGAAGTTGTACGCGGTGTCGCTCGCCTGGTGCGTGTACGGCCCTTCGCTGACCAGCAGGGTGAACTTCATGACATGCGCCGGGCGGGCCTCAGAAGCGGATGTGCGTCGACGCGTTCAGGTTCGCCCGCGAGCCGCGCCAGTCGTCGATCAGGTACTTCGTGAACGGCAGGTCGCACTTCTCGAAGAAGCGCGGCCAGCCGATGCGCTCGATCCAGTCCGACAGGCGCTCCCACGAGCGCGCGTCGGCCTTGTAGGTGTAGAGGATCTTCTTGACGATCGCGGAGACTTCCGGCCAGCGCGGCGGGTTGTTCGGCAGGCCGCTGGCGACCATCTTCATGAACGTCGGCTTGCCGCGCGCGTTGCTGTTCTTGCCGCCGACCCAGATCGCGAGCTTCGAGTGCTCGGGGTCGTTGATCTGCATCGGCGGGCACGGCGGATAGCAGGCACCGCAGCAGATGCACTTCTTCTCGTCGACCTCGAGCGAGGGCTTGCCGTTGACGAGCGCCGGGCGGATCGCCGCCACCGGGCAGCGCGCGACGACCGCCGGGCGCTCGCAGACGTTGGCCACCAGGTCGTGGTTGATCTTCGGCGGCTTGGTGTGCTGCACGATGATCGCGATGTCGGCCTGGCCGCCGCAGTTGATCTCGCAGCAGCTCGTGCTCAGGTGGACGCGGTTGGGCATCTCCTCCTTGATGAACTCCTCGTAGAGTTCGTCCATCAGCGCCTTCACCGCCCCCGAGGCGTCGGTGCCCGGGATGTCGCAGTGCAGCCAGCCCTGGGTGTGCGCGATCATCGACACCGAGTTGCCGGTGCCGCCGACCGGGAAGCCGTTTTCCTGCAGCGCCGAGATCAGCGGCGCGACCTTGTTCGGGTCCGACACCATGAACTCGATGTTGCTGCGGATCGTGAACCGCACGTGCCCCTCGGCGTAGGTGTCGGCGATGTCGCACAGCTTGCGGATCGTGTAGACGTCCATCTGCCGCTGCGTGCCGGCGCGCACCGTCCAGACCTCGTCGCCGCTGTGCGAGACGTGGTGCAGCACCCCGGGGCGCGGGCGGTCGTGGTACTTCCAGTTGCCGTAGTTCTTCAGCAGCGTGGGGTGCATGTACTGCTTGTTGTCGGGAGCGCCGCTCTCGATCGGGGTGCGATGAGCCATCGTCGTGCTTTCGCGAAAAGGGGTCGGCAGGCGGCGCGGCCGCGGCCGCGCCGCGGGCGTCAGGCCGCGGCGGCCTTCTTCTTGGCGTTGATCTTCGCCACTTCCTCGTCCCAGCCGTCGGTGCGCACGTAGGGGTTCGTGCGCGGGTTGGCGACCATGTTCGGGTCGATGTCGACGCCGATGCCCTCGAGGAAGTTGACGAGGCCGATGCGCTCGATCATCTCGCCGGTGCGCTCGTGCTCGAGCGCGTTCTCGGCGAAGAAGTCGATCACGCGCTGCGCGAGGTCGACCAGGTTGTCGTAGTCGTCCTCGTTCTTCAGCGGCATGAACGGCACGACGACGGTGCCCATCAGGTCGCCGATCTTCAGCGTGCGCTTGCCGCCGACGAGGATCGTCGCGCCGGTGTCGGTGCCGTGCGCGAGCGCGCCCGTCATCACGTTGATGCAGTGCATGCAGCGCACGCAGTCGCTGTTGTCGATCTCGAGCGCGTGCGTGTCGCTGACCTTGACGCTCGAGATCTTGTCGCCCTGGCGCAGGTCCTTGACTTCCTTGAGCTGGATCGCCTTCGTCGGGCAGCGCGCGACGACGTCGTTGACGAGCTCGTTCATGCCGTGCTTGTCGAACCACTTGCGCGCCAGCTCCTCGTCGGTGCGCATGTTGTCGCGCCAGGTACCGATCACGGCCATGTCGGCGCGCTGGATCGAGTTCATGCAGTCGTTCGGGCAGCCGCTGAACTTGAACTTGAACTTGTACGGCAGCGCCGGGCGGTGGATGTCGTCGACGAAGGTGTTGATGACCTTGCGGTGCGCGAAGCCCTCGTCGTAGCAGCTCTGCTCGCAGCGCGCGGCGCCCACGCAGCTCATCGAGGTGCGCACCGCGGGGCCCGCGCCGCCGAGGTCGAAGCCGAGCTCGTTGAGCTCGTCGAACGCCTCCTGCACCTTGGCGGTGGTGGCGCCCTGGAACATGATGTCGCCCGACTGGCCGTGGAACGCGATCAGGCCGGTGCCGTGCTTCTCCCAGATGTCGCACATCCTGCGCAGCACGTCGCTCGTGTAGTGCATGCCCGGCGGCGGCTGCACGCGCAGCGTGTGCAGCTCGGCGGCGTCGGGGAACACCGGCTCGCCCTTCTCGTTCTTCAGCTCGGTGAAGCGCGGGATCACGCCGCCGCCGTAGCCGAACACGCCGACCGTGCCGCCCTTCCAGTAGCCCTTCTTCGTGCGGTACGAGGTCTCGAGCGTGCCGAGCAGGTCGACGACGTAGTCCTTGTCCTTCGCCAGCCGCTTCAGGCCGGTGACGAAACTGGGCCACGGGCCGCTCTCGAGCTCGTCGAGCAGCGGCGTGTCGTGCATCTTCTTGGCCATGGGCTTGTCTCCTGGGGTGGCCGGCGACGGCGTCTCGTGCCGTGCGGCCGGGGCCGACGCCAACCGCTTCGGCGAGCGGTCCGGCTCTTGCGAGTCGGCGAATGCTACGGACGACACCGCAGCCGCACCATCACCCGCGACGGGTACAACGATAGACCGGATAGGGCATGGCAGCACTACCCGGATGGGTTAGGCGGCGATCCCCCGTGCCGGGTATGGACGGCGCGCACCCCGCCCGCGCTCAATGCACGCTTCCGCCCGCCTGCCTGCCGCCTGCTCCGATGCCCCGCGTCACGCCCCTCGCGAAGCTGCGCGTGCCGCTGGGCGGGCAGGAGATCGAGCTGCAGCAGATCGACCACGACGCCGGCGGGATGAGCCTGCTGCGCACCCGCATCCGCGAGAGGAGCCGCTTCACCGTGTTCGACGTCGACCCGCTGACCGCGCGCGCGTGGGGCGAGGCGCTGCTCGCGTGGGCCGATGCACAGCCAACCGGGGACGCGCGTTGACGGCTTTCGACGACGAGGCGCCCGCGGCGACGATGGTCGACGCCGTGTTCCCGCTCGCCGGGCGCAGCCTGCCGCGCGACTACCGGCTCGCGCTCGCCGACGCCCTCGAGGCCGCGGCACCCTGGCTGCGCGAGGTGCCCGCCGCCGGCTTCCACCCGGTCAACCTCGTGCACGGCGGCGGCGACCCGGCGCTGATGTCGCACCGCGCGCGCCTCGTGCTGCGCGTGCCGCGCGACAGCGCCGAGGCGCTGCAGGATCTGGCCGGCCGCGAGCTCGACGTCGCGGGCCACGCGGTGCGGCTCGGCACGCCGCACCTGCGCGAGCTGCTGCCGCACAACACGCTGTACGCGCACTTCGTCGCCGCCGACCTGATCGCCGACGCGGCCGCCGTCGACGACGAGGCGGCGTTCGTCGCCGCCGTCGACGCCGAGCTCGATGCGCTCGGCGCCGCGTGCCGGCGGGTGTGCGGGCGCCGCCAGCGCATCCGCGGCGGCGAGGCGGTGCTCGTCGGCTACAGCGTGATGCTGCACGGCCTCGCCCCGCCCGACGCGCTGCGCGTGCTCGAGGCGGGCCTCGGCCGCCACCGGCGGCTGGGCGCCGGCCTGTTCGTGCCGCACCGCTCGGCGGCCGCGGTGGGCGCGATGTGAACCTTTCCGTCATCGATCCGACCCGAACAGACCAGAGGAGACCCCGGGCATGGGATACGTCGTCAACGGCACCGAGCTCGAGACCGACGAGCAGGGCTACCTGATCGAGCCCGACTTCGGCGACGAGGTCGTGCGCGTCATCGCAGCGGCCGAAGGCATCACGCTGACCGACGACCACTGGAAGGTCGTCGAGTACCTGCGCAACGAGTACCGCGAGCACGGCCACACGCCGAACTTCCGCAACATGCTCAAGGGCGTGGCCGAGATCCTGCCGGGCTGCGACAGCAAGGCGCTGTACGACCTGTTCCCGCTGGGGCCGGCCAAGCAGGGCGCGAAGGTCGCGGGGCTGCCGCAGCCCTATGGCAAAGGCGGATATTGATGCCCACCCCCTACGGCCTTCGGCCGCCCCCTCGAGGGGGCCGAGCCCGGACACGCAAGGTCCGGTGGACCTTGCGTGCCTGGCGAGGAGCCGGGCCCCGTTGCCCGGCGCGGCCTGCAAGGCCCGCCAGCGGACCGGCGAAGCCGGATCCGCGGCGGCCGCTGGAAATCCGCTTCGCTTCGCTCGCGGTCCGCGGGCGCGGGCCCGCGAGCGGTGACTCGGAGCGTGCCCCGTGGCGATGCGGCTGAAAGCGCACTGGTTCAAGCCGGAGCAGCCGAGGTCGGCTGAGCAGCGGGCGAGCGCGATCGCGTTCATCGTCTGGCGCGTCGCGCGGCAGATGCTCGACCGCATGCGCAAGGCCGGGTTCGACATCGACGTCGGGCCGCCGTACTTCGCGTTCATGCGCGAGGTGCTCGTGTTCCTGGTCCAGTGCGCCGACCGTATCGCCTACGCCAGGCGCGCCGGCGACGAGCGCGCTGCGTTCACGACCGCGCTCGTGCTGCGCATCGCCGACTTCTTCGAGGAGAACGAGGGCGACCTGCTCGGCCCGGCCGAAGCCGGCAGCCCCGGCTACCGCGAGCGCTTCATCGACCTCTTCAACGAGCTGTCGGCCCACTACGCCGAGTTCGGCTACGGCGCCGACGGCCCCGACTTCGCGTTCCGCCGCTACCTCGGCACGCGCATCGAGCCGCTGCTGCCCGAGAAGGACCGCCGCTGGGTGCTCGACCAGGTGATGGACATCGAGGCGCCCGAGGCGGTCGCCCTCGTCGAGCGCGGCATGGACGGTGTGTTCTCGACCGAGAAGCGGGCCCGCCGCGCCTCGGCGCTCGGAGCCGACTGATGACCCCCGCCACCTCGGCGCGCCCGCCCGTCGCCGCGAACCCGTTCGACCTCGCCGACGACGCCGCCTACCGCCGCTGGCGCGACGCGAAGCTCGCCGCGCATCCGCGCCGCGTCGAGGACCTCGTCGTCGACGTCGCCGACCCGTTCGCGCTGACGCCGCGCGAGCGCGCCGCGCTGCTCGACCGCATCGCGCGCGCCAACATGGCCGTCTACCGCGCGCCGCCGAGCGCGGTCGACGCGTCGCTGCCGCGCGCGCTCGGCCGCCAGCTCGGCCTCTTGCGGCTCGACGCCAACTGGCTCGCCGACGACGACGGCATCTCGCGCATCGCGGTCAGCGACCGCAGCGACGGCGCGGGCCGCGGCGGCTTCATCCCCTACACCGACCGCGCGATCCGCTGGCACACCGACGGCTACTACCACCCCGCCGAGCGCCGCATCCGCGGCATGATCCTGCACTGCGTGCGCCCGGCGGCAGAAGGCGGCGTCAATGCGCTGCTCGACCACGAGATCGCGTACGCCCTGCTGCGCGACCATGACCCCTCGCTCGTGGCTGCGCTGATGGCCGACGACGCGATGACGATCCCGGCGCGCGAGGACGACGCCGGCGTCGCGCGCCAGGCGCAGCGCGGCCCCGTGTTCTCGCTCGACGACAGCGGCGCGCTGCACATGCGCTACACCGCCCGCACGCGCAGCATCGAGTGGAAGGGCGACGCGGCCACCCGCGCGGCGGTCGCCGCGCTCGAGGCGCTGCTCGCGGCCGACCCGCCGCAGGTCTTGCGCCTGCGCCTGGAAGCCGGCATGGGCGTCGTCGCGAACAACGTGCTGCACGAACGCACCGCGTTCGTCGACGATCCGGCGCGCCCCCGCCTGCTGTACCGCGCCCGCTACCTCGACCGCGTACAGGCCCCCGGAGCGCAGGCATGGCGCAATGGGTGAGCGTGTGGCGCGCGGCCCAGCTCGTCGGCGTGCCCCGCGGCGCGCTGCAGCAGCGCATCCGCGCCGGCGAGCTCGCGCCCAACGACGAGGGCCGCGTCTCGACCGACGCGCTGCTGCGCCTGTACCCGCAGGCGCAGCTCGAGGAGTCGGGCCTGCTCGAACGCGTCGCGCACCTCAAGGACGAGGCGTTCGGCCGCCGCGTGCGCGAACGGCTGCTGCCGAGCCAGGAGGTGCTCGCGCAGCGCCTGTTCGCGCAGACGCAGGAACTCTCCGACCTCAGGCGTCACCTCGAGCGCTATCACGCGCTCGTGATGGAATTGCGTGAGCTCATCCATGCCGGGGCGCGCGAAACAGGCGGCGACCGCTGGCTGGCCTTGCGCCAGGCGGCCGACCGCGGGCTCGCGCGCGTGCTCGCCACCGAACCCGTCGACGTGCTGGACGTGATGGACGACATGCTGAAGGTGATGTCCGCGCAGGTGACGATCAAGCCCAGCGGCCACGAGTTCACCGTCGAGGGACACGACACGCTGCTGCAGGCGGGGCTGCGCGCCGGGCTGAAGCTGAACTACGGCTGCGGCAACGGCAGCTGCGGCATGTGCAAGGTGCGGGTCATCTCCGGCCGGGTGGCGCGCATCCAGCACTGCGACTACCCGCTGTCGGAAGCCGAGCGCGCGCAGGGCTACGCGCTGCTGTGCGCCAACACCGCCGCCAGCAGCGAGCTCGTGATCGAGACGCTCGAAGCCAGCGGCCCGCAGGACATCGCGCCGCAGCAGATCACGGCCACCGTGCGTGCCGTCACCGCGCTCGCGCCCGACACCCGCCTGCTGCACCTGCAGACGCCGCGCACGAACCGACTGCGCTTCCTCGCCGGGCAGTCGGTCACGCTCGGGCTGGCGGGCAGCGCCGCCACCGGCGGCGACGACGTGCACGCCACCTACCCGATCGCGAGCTGCCCGTGTGACGACCGCAACCTGCACTTCTACGTCGCGCGCGACGCCGACGACGCGTTCGCGCAGCAGGTGTTCGCCGGCGGCGTGAGGCCCGGTCAGGCGGTCACGCTGTGGGGGCCGCTCGGCGACTTCGTGCTCGCCGAGGGCACGCGCCCGCTCGTCTTCGCGGCCTGCGACACCGGCTTCGCGCCGATCAAGAGCCTGATCGAGCACGCCCTCGCTCTCGACGCCGCGCCGTCGTTCACGCTGTTCTGGCTCGCCACGCGCGCCGACGGCCACTTCATGGCCAACCAGTGCCGCGCGTGGTCGGAGGCGCTCGACCCGTTCGAGGTCACGCTGCTCGGTCACGCCGACCCCGCCGAGGGCGCGCGCGAGATGGCACGCGCGATGCGCGCCGACCTGTTCGAGGTCGACTGCGACTTCTACCTCGCCGGCCCCGAGGCGTTCGTGCGCGAGCTCGACGCCCAGCTCGCCGCCGCCGGCGTGCCGGCGGGCCAGCGCTACGCCGAGGTCGTCTGACGGTGGAGCCGCTGGCGGCACCGGGCGGCGACTGCAGCGGCGGCGAGTCGTTCGCGCTGCGCGTGATCGGCCACAGCATGGCGCCCGAATTCAACGACGGCGAGATCGTGATCGTCGAGCCCGAGGGGCTCGCGCGCGACGGCTCGTTCGTCCTCGCGCTGCACGACGGCGAGTGGATCTTCCGCCAGCTGCGCGGCGACGGCACGCGCTGGTGGCTGCACGCGCTCGACCCCGCATGGCCCGACCTGCCGATCCCCGGCCTCGACGCCGTGCGCGGCGTGATCATCCAGAAGGCGCTGCCCGGCCGGCGCCGCGCCTCGAAGCGCTACGTATGACCGCCCCGCCGCGACGGCGAACGACCCGCCAATCCTCATGCCCTACTACGTCTACCGCGTCGGCACGCTCGGCGTGCTGACCAAGCTCGCCGAGTTCCCGGCGTTCCGCGACGCGTCGGCGTTCGCGAAGGCGCAGCGCGCCGCCGACGCGCCGGGCACCTCCGGGCGGGTGAAGGTGATGTTCGCCGACAACGAACTCGCCGCCGAGGACCTGCTGAGCCAGGCGCGCGAACCCGGCGCCGGCCCGTCGAGCGTCGCCGAAGACGACTGAAGTGAGCCACCCCACACGCGCTTCGCGCGCCCCCTGCACAGGAGGGGGCACCGCCAGCGGACCGGCGAAGCCGCATCCGCGGCGGTCGCTCGAAACGGTGTCGTTCATCGGTCCTGGGCGTGGGTTGACCGGCGCGGGGCCCTGACATGACCGAAGCCGACCGGAGCGCGGGCGGTGCATGCTGCGGCGGACCGCAGGCCTGCGTCTTCACGAAGGCGATCGTCGCCCGCGAGGCCGGCTGCGAGATGTCGCGCCGCGGCAGCGTCGGCGAGCGCGACCTCGTCGCCTGCACGTCGCCGGTGGCGCACACCAACTGCACGACGCTGGCCGCGCTGCTGCGCGAGCGCTCGACGTTCGCGCTGAAGCTGCCCCGCGCTGGCGCGCCGATGGTGCACGCCAAGGCGCTGCAGCTGCAGTGCGGCGGTGTGCGCGCGCTGCACCG
Organism: uncultured Burkholderiaceae bacterium; assembly: GCA_938022295.1. Classification (GTDB taxonomy): domain Bacteria; phylum Pseudomonadota; class Gammaproteobacteria; order Burkholderiales; family Burkholderiaceae_C; genus Calidifontimicrobium. The sequence continues at coordinate 470 of CALIDR010000345.1, read as the reverse complement.
CGCGCTGCACGGCGCCGATGCCACCGCGCCGCCGGACGTGCACCGGCTCGTCGGCCTCGCGCACGAGCGCTGGGGCAGCCTGCTCGACGCACCGTGGGGCGACATCGTGCCGGCGCTGGCCGCGTGGCAGCCGCGGCGACGTCACCGGCCGCGGGTGTGAACGCGCCGCCCGAGGTCGCGCCGCTGGCCGCCGCGGTGCAGGTCAACTGCCGCATCGCCGACGCGCGCCACGCCGCCGACCTGACGCTGTGCACCTACCTGCTGCACATGCGCGAGCTGTTCCGCTGGGAACAGGGGCTGCCGCTGGGCGCACCGCTGCCGCGCGACGCGGTGGGCAGCTGGATCGCGCAGCGCGAGCGCGAGTGGGCCGCGCTCGAAGGGCAGGATTTCGAGCGCCTGCCGCTGCCGGGCGCACCCGCCGGGCCCGCGCCGACGCTCGATCCGTTCGACGTCGACGCCGCGGCGGCGGC
>CALIDR010000344.1 GCA_938022295.1 uncultured Burkholderiaceae bacterium | reverse complement strand
CTACCGCTACGCGCGCCGCCACGAGGCCGGCAACGGCGAGCCCGGCCGCGGCTCGGACCAGTTCGGCGCCGCCGGCGCCGACGTCGTGCTGCGCATGCCGGTGGGCACGATCGTCACCGACGCCGACACCGGGGAGGTGATCGCCGAGCTCCTCGAGCCGGGCCGCAAGGTGCTGCTCGCCAGGGGCGGCGACGGCGGCTTCGGCAACCTGCATTTCAAGAGCAGCACGAACCGCGCGCCGCGGCAGAAGACCCCCGGCTGGCCCGGCGAGGCGAAGCGGCTCAAGCTCGAGCTGCGCGTGCTCGCCGACGTCGGGCTGCTCGGCATGCCCAACGCCGGCAAGTCGACGCTGATCGCCGCGATCTCGAACGCGCGGCCGAAGATCGCCGACTACCCGTTCACGACGCTGCACCCGAACCTGGGCGTCGTGCGCGTCGGGCCCGAGCGCAGCTTCGTCGTCGCCGACATCCCCGGCCTGATCGAGGGCGCGAGCGAGGGCGCCGGGCTCGGTCACCAGTTCCTGCGCCACCTGCAGCGCACGCGGCTGCTGCTGCACCTGGTCGACCTCGCGCCGATGGACGCGGGCGTCGACCCGGTCGCGCAGGCGCGCGCGATCGTCGCCGAGCTGAAGAAGTACGACCGCGCGCTGGCCGAGAAGCCGCGCTGGATCGTGCTCACCAAGCTCGACCTGATCCCGCCCGACGAGCGCGAGGCGCGGGTCAAGGCGTTCGTGCGCCGGCTGCGCTGGAAGGGGCCGGTGTTCGCGATCTCGGCGGCCACGCGCGACGGGCTCGATGCGCTCGTGCACGCCGTCTACGCGCACGTGGCCGCGCAGCAGCGCGAGCCGCAGCCCGAGACCGACCCGCGCTTCGCGCCGGCTGCCGAGGCGGGCCATGGCTGAGGTCTGCCGCGATGCGCGGCGCATCGTCGTCAAGGTCGGCTCGAGCCTCGTCACCAACGAGGGCCGCGGCGTCGACGCGCAGGCGATCGGCAACTGGTGCCGCCAGCTCGCCGCACTGGCCGCGCAGGGGCGCGAGGTGGTGATGGTGTCCAGCGGCGCGATCGCCGAAGGGATGAAGCGCCTGGGCTGGGCGACGCGGCCGAAGGAACTGCACGAGCTGCAGGCCGCGGCCGCGGTCGGCCAGATGGGCCTGGCGCAGATGTACGAGACGCACCTGCGTGCGCACGGCCTGGGCAGCGCGCAGGTGCTGCTGACGCACGCCGACCTGTCCGACCGCGAGCGCTACCTCAACGCGCGCTCGACGCTGCTGACGCTGCTCGAGCTGAAGGTGATCCCGATCGTCAACGAGAACGACACCGTCGTCACCGACGAGATCAAGTTCGGCGACAACGACACCCTCGGCGCGCTGGTGGCCAACCTGATCGAGGCCGACGTGCTCGTGATCCTCACCGACCAGCGCGGCCTGTACTCGGCCGATCCGCGCAAGGACCCGCACGCGCGCTTCGTCGACGAAGCGCGCGCCGGCGATCCCGAGCTCGAGCGCATGGCCGGCGGCGCCGGCAGCGCGAGCGGCCGCGGCGGCATGCTGACCAAGGTGCTGGCGGCCAAGCGCGCCGCCGGCAGCGGCGCGAGCACCGTCATCGCCTGGGGCCGCGAGCCCGACGTGCTGCTGCGGCTGGCCGCCGGCGAGTCGATCGGCACCGCGCTCGTGGCCGGCACGGCGAAGCAGGCCGCGCGCAAGCAGTGGATGCTCGACCACCTGCAGCTCGTCGGCTCGGTGACGGTCGACGACGGCGCGGTGCGCAAGCTGCGCGACGAAGGCAAGAGCCTGCTGCCGATCGGCGTCGTCGAGGTCACGGGCGACTTCCACCGCGGCGACGTGATCGCGGTGCGCGACACCGCGGGGCGCGAGATCGCGCGCGGCCTGTCGAACTACTCGAGCGCCGAGGCGCGGCTGATCATGCGCCGCCCGAGCTCGCAGATCGAAACCGCGCTCGGCTACGCCAACGAGCCCGAACTCGTGCACCGGACCAACCTGGTCCTGACGTGAAGCCGCGCGGTGCGCGCGGCTCGCTCAGGCACCGCCGGCAGGGGCCGGGTCCGGCGGCGTCGACGGCGGCACGGCCAGCTCGGCGCCCTGGCGCTGCGCGCGCATCCCCGAGCGCAGATAGCGGTTGTGCACGTTGGTGCGCGGCAGGTAGCGCGCGAGTTCGGTCAGCGCCATCTGGTAGACGTTGCGCTTGAACTCGATCACGACGTCCAGCGGCACCCAGTAGTCGTTCCAGCGCCAGGCGTCGAACTCGGGGTGGTCGGTCGCGCGCAGGTTCATGTCGCTGTCGCGGCCGACGAGCTTGAGCAGATACCAGATCTGCTTCTGCCCGCGGTAGTGCCCGCGCGCGTCGCGGCGGATGTAGTGGTCGGGCACCTCGTAGCGCAGCCAGTCGCGCGTGCGGGCGAGGATCTTCACGTGTTCCGGCCGCAGGCCCACTTCCTCGTGGAGCTCGCGGTACATCGCCTGCTCGGGGGTCTCGCCGTACTTGATGCCGCCCTGAGGGAACTGCCACGAGTGGGTGCGCAGCCGCTTGCCCCAGAACACCTGGTTGCGCGAGTTGAGCAGGATGATGCCGACGTTGGGCCGGAAGCCTTCCCGGTCGAGCATAATCAACCCCAGATTTCAGATTGAAATCATTATTGCACCGGCGCGGTGCGGCGTGGGATTCCTCGCTAACCCGCAGGGGTTCGGCGCCCGCCGCGGGCCTGCCGCCCGGCCGCCGGTCACGACCCCCCATGAAAGCCACGCAGTTCTTCATCGCCACCCTGAAGGAGGCGCCGGCCGATGCCGAGATCGTCAGCCACAAGCTGATGGTGCGCGCCGGCCTGATCAAGCGCCTGGGCGCCGGCATCTACACCTACATGCCGATGGGGCTGCGGGTGATCCGCAAGGTGGAGGCGATCATCCGCCAGGAGATGGACCGCGCCGGCGCGATCGAGCTGCTCATGCCGGTCGTGCAGCCGGCCGAACTGTGGCAGGAAACCGGGCGTTTCGAGAAGATGGGGCCCGAGCTGCTGCGGGTAAAAGACCGCCATCAGCGCGACTTCGTGATCCAGCCCACGAGCGAGGAAGTGATCACGGACATCGCGCGCCAGGAGCTGCGCAGCTACAAGCAATTGCCGAAGAACTTCTATCACATCCAGACCAAGTTCCGCGACGAGCGCCGGCCGCGCTTCGGGCTGATGCGCGGGCGCGAGTTCACCATGAAGGACGCGTACTCGTTCGACCGCGACCCGGCCGCCGCTGCGAAGAGCTACCAGGCGATGTACCAGGCGTACTGCGCGATCTTCGACCGCATCGGGCTGACCTACCGCGCGGTAGCCGCCGACACCGGTGCGATCGGCGGCGACCTCTCGCACGAGTTCCAGGTCATCGCCGACACCGGCGAGGATGCGCTCGTCTACTGCCCGGCCAGCGACTACGCGGCCAACATCGAGCTCGCCGAGGCGGTGCCGCTGCTCGCGCGGCGCGCCGCGCCGACGCAGCCGCTCGTGAAGACGCCCACGCCCGACCGCAGCACCTGCGAGGACGTGGCCGACCTGCTCGGCATCCCGCTCGCGCACACCGTCAAGTCGCTCGTGCTCGCCACCGACGAGAAGAACGCCGCCGGCGACGTCGTGAACACCACCGTGTGGCTGCTGCTCGTGCGCGGCGACCACCAGCTCAACGAGGTCA
>CALIDR010000343.1 GCA_938022295.1 uncultured Burkholderiaceae bacterium | reverse complement strand
AATCAAGGCCGCGTCAGGAAACAACGTCTTGACGCTTCACACCTAGGCCGCGCCGGGACATGGCCTGCACGCGATCAACCGCGAATCCGAATCAGACCTCCTCCGGCACCATGTCGATCGCCCCGCAAGGGCACTCGGCGGCGCACAGGCCGCAGCCCTTGCAGTAGTCGTAGTTGAACTCGAAGCGCCGGCCGGGCCCGAGCTTGATCACGGCGTTGTCGGGGCACACGCCGTAGCAGTTGTCGCACTCGAAGCAGTTGCCGCAGCTCAGGCAACGTCGCGCCTCGTACAGCGCGTTGCCTTCGGTCAGGCCCCCCTGCACCTCGTCGAAGCTGCTCGTGCGCCGTGCAGCGTCGAGCTGCGGGCGCACCGTCTTCGGCGCGTCGGCGTAGTACCAGAGGTTCAGCCGCTCGAAGCTCGCGGGCGCCGGCTTCGGCTTCGGCGGCAGGGTTGTCCCGCGCAGCCAGGCGTCGATGTGGCGCGCGGCCTTCTTGCCGTGGCCGGCGGCCACCGTCACGTTGCGCTCGGCAGGCACCATGTCGCCGCCGGCGAACAGGCCCGGGTGGCCGGTCATCATCGTCGCCGGGTCGACCTGCACGATGCCGTCCTTCACCTCGAGCCCGGGCACGCCGTCGAGCAGCGACAGGTCCACGTCCTGCCCGAGCGCGAGCACGAGCGAGTCGGCCTCGAGCGTCTCGTACTCGCCGGTGGGCACCGCGCGGCCCTGCTCGTCGAGCGTCATCTTCTCGATCGTCAGCGTCCCTTCGCCCGCCTGCGTGATCGTCGACAGCCACTTGACCATCACGCCCTCGTCGAGCGCCTCCTCGATCTCCGACGGGTGCGCAGGCATCTTCTCCTTCGTGCGCCGGTAGACGATCACCGCCTCGGTGGCGCCGAGCCGGCGCGCGGTGCGCGCGACGTCGATCGCGGTGTTGCCGCCGCCGTAGACGGCCACCCGGCGGCCGAGCAGCGGCTGCTCGCCCTGCTCCATCGAGCGCAGCAGCGACACCGCGTCGAGCACGCGCGACGAGTCCTTCGCCGGGATCCACGCCCGCTTGGCCACGTGCGCGCCCACCGCGAGGAAGGCGGCGTCGAAGCCGCCTTCGGCCATCTCGCGCGCGACGTCGGTCACCTTCGTGTTCAGCCGCACGTCGACGCCGAGGTCGATCACGCGCTGCATCTCGGCGTCGAGCACGTCGCGCGGCAGGCGGTACTTCGGGATGCCGAAGCGCATCATGCCGCCGGCCATCGGGCCGGCCTCGAGCACCGTCACCGCGTGGCCGAGGCGGCGCAGGTGGTACGCCGCCGCCATGCCCGACGGGCCGGCGCCGACGACGAGCACGCGCTTGCCGCTCGCGGCCGCGGGCGGGTCGAAGGCCCAGCCGCGGCGGATCGCCTCGTCGCCGAGGAAGCGCTCCACCGCGTTGATGCCCACCGGCTCGTCGAGCTTGCCGCGGTTGCACACGCCTTCGCACGTGTGGTAGCACACGCGGCCCATGATCGCGGGGAACGGGTTGTCGCGCACCAGGTGGCGCCACGCGGTCTCGTAGGCGCCGCTTTCGGCGTGGTAGAGCCAGCCCTGGATGTCCTCGCCGGCGGGGCACTGCGCGTTGCACGGCGGCAGGCGGTCGACGTAGACCGGGCGCTCGTTGCGCCAGGTGCCGGTCTTGTTGGCGAGCGACGAGCCGGGGTCGAGCGTGATCGCGAACGGCTTGTGCATCGTCATCACGCGACCCCCGACCCGACGCCCGACTCGACCCAGGCGTGTGCGGCTTCGTCGTCGTCCGCCGCCGCGTCGTCGACGAGCCCGAAGCGGCGGATGTGCCGGTCGGCGATGGCCTGGATCTGCGCGACGAGGTCCGGCCGCCCATTGCCGGCGAACAGGTGCGCAAAGCGCTTCTGCGGCTTCAGGTACGCCTCCACCGGCTGCAGCCGTCGGATCTTCGTCACCGCCGTCACCTCGCCGTGCTCGGCCTCGAAGACCGGGAACAGGCCCGTCTCGCGCGCCAGGCGCGCCAGCCGGATCGTGTCGTGGCTCGCCGCGCCCCAGCCGAGCGGACACGGCACGAGCACGTGCAGGTAGCGTGCGCCGCGCAGCCCCATCGCGCGCTCGACCTTGTGCTCGAGGTCGTGCAGGTCGGCCACGGTGGCGGTGGCCACGTACGGGATGCCGTGCGCCATCGCGATCAGCGGCACGTTCTTGCCCTGGCCGAAGGCCGCGCCGGGCGAGCCGCCGGCGGCGATCGTGGTGGCGGTGCGCGCCGCCGGCGGCGTGGCGCTGCTGCGCTGCACGCCGGTGTTCATGTAGGCCTCGTTGTCGTAGCAGATGTAGAGCACGTCGTCGTTGCGCTCGAACATGCCGCTGAGGCACCCGAAGCCGATGTCGGTCGTGCCGCCGTCGCCGCCCTGCGCGATCACGCGCACGTGGCTGTGCTCGCGCCCGCCCTGCTTCGCCTTCACTTGCAGCGCCGCGGCGATGCCGGTGGCCACCGCGGCGGCGTTGCCGAACAGCGAGTGGATCCACGGCAGCTGCCACGAGGTCTCGGGGTACGGCGTCGAGAACACCTCGAGGCAGCCGGTGGCGTTCGCCGCGATCAGGTGGCCGCCCGTGGCGCGCATCGCGGCGTCGACCGCGTAGCGCGCGCCGAGCGCCTCGCCGCAGCCCTGGCAGGCGCGGTGGCCCGAGTTCAGCGCGTTGCTGCGCGCCATCGACGCCTGCACGCTGCGCAGCGCCGGATCGAGCAGGCGGTTGCCGACGGTGAAGGTGCCGGTCTGGTAGAAGCGCACGGTCTGGACCACGGGGACTCCTTCAGACCACTTTGGAGGCGACGGTACCGAGGTCGCGCAGCAGCGCCTCGGCGACCGGGCCGCTGCGGCGGCGGTGCGCCTCGCGCTCGAGCTGGCGCGCGACCATCTTCTCGTCGAGGTCGAGGAAGCTCAACGCCGGCAGTGTGCCCGCCGCCGCCTCGCGCAGCATGCGCGCGAGCGACGCGCGGGTGATCGCGCGCCCGCCCAGCCCGGCCACCACCGTGTGGCCGTGCAGGTGCAGCCCCGACAGCGCGATGCGCACGTCGTTGGACACCACGCCGCCCATGCCGACCGAAAAGCTCTTCTCGAGCACGACGACCGTCTTCGCGCCCAGCAGCGCCTCGCGCACGAGCGCGAGCGGGAACGGCCGGTACGACTGGATGCCGAGCACGCCGACCTTCAGCCCCGCCTCGCGCAGCTCGTCCACCGTGTCCTTCAGCGTGCCGATCACCGAGCCGAGCGCGACGACGATCGTGTCGGCGTCGTCGCTCCGGTACGTGCGCACGAGCGCGCCCGAGGGCCGGCCGAAGCGATCGGCGAACTCGGCGGCGATCTGCGGCATGCGCTCGAGCGCCTGCAGCTGACGCGCGTGCGCGAGGTAGCGCACTTCCATGTACGCCTCGGGGCCGACCATGGCGCCGATCGACACCGGCTCGGCGGGGTCGAGCACCTGGCGCGGTTCGTACGGCGGCAGGAAGGCGTCGACCTCGGCCTGCGCCGGCATGTCCACCCGCTCCACCGCGTGCGTGAGGATGAAGCCGTCCATGCACACCATCACCGGCAGCGAGAGCTCCTCGCCGAGGCGGAAGGCCTGGATGTGCAGGTCCAGCGCCTCCTGGTTCGTCTCGGCGTAGAGCTGGATCCAGCCGCAGTCGCGCTGGCTCATCGCGTCGCTGTGGTCGTTCCAGATGTTGATCGGCGCACCGATCGCGCGGTTGGCCACCGTCATCACGATCGGCAGGCCCAGCCCCGCGGCGTTGTAGACCGCCTCGGCCATGAACAGCAGCCCCTGGCTCGCGGTGGCGGTGTAGGCGCGCGCGCCGGCGGCGCTGGCGCCGATGGCCACGCTCATCGCAGCGAACTCGCTCTCGACGTTGATGAACTCGCAGGGCTGCAGCGCGCCGGTCTTCACGAGTTCACCGAGCCCTTCGACGATGTGCGTCTGCGGCGAGATCGGGTAGGCGCAGATGACCTCGGGGCGCGCCAACGCCACCGCCTGCGCGACCGCGCGCGAACCTTCAATCTGCTGCAGCATGGCGCGCCTCCTCCTGCAGTTGGCGCAGCTCCTGCTGCACGAAGTCGTAGGCCTCGGCGGCCGCGGCGACGTTGGCCTCGCCGACCTTGCCCGGGAAGCGCTCGCGCAGCGCGTGCGAAACGGCGTCGAGCCCGACCAGCCCCGACAGCGCCGCGAAGCCGCCGAGCAGCACGGCGTTGGGCAGCGGGCGGCCGAGGTGGCGCAGCGCGATCTCGGTGGCTGGCACGGTGGCCAGGCGCTCGTGACGGAAGCGCTGCGCGATCTCGCCGACGCCGAGCTCGTCGAACGTGCGCCGGCTGTTGATCAGCACCCAGCCGTCGGGCTGCAGGCCCTGGAACACGTCGACCTGATGCAGCAGCGTCGGGTCCTGCACGATCAGCACGTCGGGCGCCAGGATCGGCTCGCGCACGCGGATCTCGCGCTCGTCGATGCGACAGAACGCCACCACCGGCGCGCCGGTGCGCTCGCTGCCGAAGCTCGGGAAGGCCTGCGCGTGGTGGCCCTGCTCGAACGCGGCGACGGCGAGCAGTTCGGCCGCCGTCACGACGCCCTGGCCCCCACGGCCATGGATGCGGATCTGCAGCATCGTCGCCGCCTCCCGAAGGTGATGGCGGCGATTCTTCCGGTCTCGAGGTCGAGGGGCTTGATCCCCGTCAAGCTCAGCGAAGCGGCCGGCGGGTGGCGGACGCGACGACGGGCGCCGCAGCGCCCGTCCCGATCGCGCGCGGGGTCTGACCGCGATTCAGCGCAGGTCGCCGGCCAGGCTCGCCAGCGTCTCCGGCGCGATCGTCACGTGCGCCGGGTAGTTGGTGTGGTCGCACCCGAGCTTGACGCTCGCGCCGGCGCGGATCGCCTCGCGCATCGCCGGCGTGAACTCGAAGCGCACGAAGTGCACCGACGACGTCTTCTCGTCGTTCTCGCGGTCGAGGTCCTCGTCGGCGATCGCGTAGACGCGCCCGTGGCCCTCGACCTCGACGAACATGCGGTCCTCGATGCCGATCAGCCGCGCGAGCTCGCGCTTGCGCTCGTGCGGGTCGGGGTACTCGATCAGCATCGTCGCCTTCCAGTTGGTGCCGTCGGGGATCAGCGGCGCGTAGGCGTCGATCTCGCCCTGGATGCCTTCCTCGTCGAAGATCTTCTCGATGTGCAGCATCTCCTGGATCTGGCGGCGGATCGTCTTCTCGTCCTCGAACTGCAGCGTCACGTGGTCGCCGAG
>CALIDR010000342.1 GCA_938022295.1 uncultured Burkholderiaceae bacterium | reverse complement strand
CGGCGCTGGAGAACACGCGCGTCGCACCGGCGGCCTGCGCCTGGGCCGCGTACGGCTCCCAGCAGTGGCCGAGGTCGAGCTCGCCATCGGCGAGCGCGCGCGGCACGTCGGCGGCGTCGACGTTGACCCACAGCACGCGCGCCGGAGCGATGCCGCGGCGGGCCAGGAACTCGTCGACGAACACCTCGCCGAAGCCGCCGAGGTTGGTGCCCACACGCAGGCGCGGCGCGGCGAGGTCCGCCCCGGCGCGCAGCAACAAGGCGTCGCCGCCGGCCGACTCGTCGCTGACGAGCACGACCTTGACGTCGCGCCGCCCGCGGGTGAGATTGATCAGGTCGCCGAGCGCGACGGCGACGACGTCGTGCTGGCCGGCCGCGAACTGCGCGATCATGCGGTCGGTGTTGCCGGGCATCGCGATGCGCAGCGCGACGCCCGCTTCGTGGAGCCAGCCGAGCTCGTCGGCCAGCAACAGGGGATAGTAGCCCGGCCAGAGGTCGATCGCCACGCGCAGCGGGGGCGCCGGTGGCGTCACCGGCGCGCGCTCGCACCCCGCCAGCAGCGTCGCCCCGAGCCAGCCCAGCGCGGTGCGGCGGCGCGTCATGCCCCCGCACCGGCGATGCGCGGGTGCATCACGCGGAACCACAGCGGCGGCCACGAGGCGAGGAAGAGGCACCCGGCGTAACCGGTGGGCAGCTGCGGCCCCGGCAGCGCCTGCAGCGTCGGGTACGGCTTCCACGCGTGCAGGTGGTGGTCGCTGTGGCGCTGCAGGTTGGCGATGAAGCAGTTGGTCAGCGCGTGGTCGGCGTTCCACGCGTGATGCACGCCGAACGGCTCGGGGCGGCCGTCGACGACGCGCCGCTCGAGCCCGTAGTGCTCGACGTAGTTGATCGCCTCGAGCAGGAACACCGCGTACGCCGCCTGCACGATCCAGAACAGCAGCGCCGCCGGCCCGCCGAAGGCGCCGAGCGCGGCGAGCCCGGCGAGCTGCGCGAGCGTCGCCCACGCGAGCGGGCTGCGCCCCCAGCCGCGGCGCAGGCGGCGCAACTGCCGGGCCTCGAGCCGCCACGCGCTCGCGAAGCTGCCGGCGAGCGTGCGCGGCAGGAAGCGCCACAGGCTCTCGCCGGGGCGCGCGGTGGCCGGGTCGTCGCGCGTGGCCGCGCGCGGGTGGTGGCCGCGGTAGTGCTCGACCATGAAGTGGGCGTAGAGCACGCTGCCCATCAGCAGCCAGCCGAGCACGCGATCGAGGCGCGACTTCGAGTGCCCGAGCTCGTGCGCGAACGTGATGCCCTGGCTGCCGGTAACGCCGCCCACGCCGAGGCCGAGCGCGATCACGGCCCAGAAGCTGCCGCCGGCCTCGAGATGGCCGACCGCGAGCGCGGTGCCGAGCGCGAGCAGCGCCGCCTGCCAGACGACGTGGGCGCGGATCACGAGACGGAAGCCCGCGCTGTCGCCGGCGGCCGGCGGCGGCGACGTCCAGCCCGGCCGCAGGCGTTCGACGATCGCGAGCACGACCTGGAAGCCGAGCGCCGCCGCCCACGCCGCCCACGGCGACAGCCATGCGGCGCAGCCGACGACGAGCGGCATCGACCAGGCCCAGAGGAACCGCGCGGGCGTGGTGCGCGCGGCGGCGACGGTGGCAGGCAAGGTGGTCACGCGGCGATCATGCGGCGGCCGGGAAAGAGGCGTCAACCCAGTCGCGCAGTGTGCCCCGGCGCGCCGGATCGCGCGGGGGAGGCGTCTTCGATAATCGACCGATGAACCCGCTGCTGCAGCGCCTGCACCCGTACCCGTTCGAGCGCCTGCGCGAACTCACGCGCGACGTCGTGCCCTCGCCGCGCCACGCGCCGATCAGCCTGGGCATCGGCGAGCCGCGCCACCCGACGCCCAAGCTCGTCGAAGACGCGCTCGTCGGCGCGCTGAAGGGCCTGGCGGCCTATCCGGCCACCGCCGGCACGCCGGCGCTGCGCGAGGCGATCGCCGGCTGGCTGCAGCGACGCTACGGCGTCGCCGTCGACCCGGCGACGCAGGTGCTGCCGGTGTGCGGCTCGCGCGAGGCGCTGTTCGCCTTCGCGCAGACGGTGGTCGACGCGTCGAAGCCCGGCGCCACCGTCGTCTGCCCGAACCCGTTCTACCAGATCTACGAGGGGGCGGCGCTGCTCGCCGGCGCCGAGGTGGCGTACGCCAACAGCGACCCGGCGCGCAACTTCGCGGTCGACTGGTCGCAGATCGACGACGCGACCTGGGCGCGCACCCAGTTGCTGTACGTGTGCTCGCCGGGCAACCCGGCCGGCGCCGTGATGCCGCTCGACGAGTGGCGGCTGCTGTTCGAGCTCAGCGACCGCCACGGCTTCGTGATCGCGAGCGACGAGTGCTACTCCGAGATCTGGTTCGCCGGCGGCCCGCCGCTCGGCGCGCTGCAGGCGGCGAAGGCGCTCGGGCGCGACGACTTCCGCCGCCTCGTGATGTTCACGAGCCTGTCCAAGCGCAGCAACGTGCCGGGCATGCGCTCCGGCTTCGTCGCCGGCGACGCCGCGCTGCTGAA
>CALIDR010000341.1 GCA_938022295.1 uncultured Burkholderiaceae bacterium | reverse complement strand
GCTCGACGGCGACGTCGCGGTCGCCGCGGCGCACCTTGCGGCCCACGCCGGCGTCGAAGCCGTGCGCCGCGGCCGCCGCCTGCACCCACTGCGCGGCCTCCTCGTCGGGGCCGATCAGCACCGGCCGCGCGCGGCGCTGCGCGATCCAGGCGCCCAGCAGCGGCGCGGCCGACAGCGCCACGCCGCGCCGCCCCGGCACGACCTCGTCGAGCGTGGCCACGCGGTGCAGGTGCGGGTCGACGGTGACGACGGCGTCGAACGCCGCGGCCAGCAGCGCGCCGAGGTGGCGCTGGCTGACGACTTCGCCGGGCGTGAACGCCATGTCCTGCCGCATGTAGGCGAGGTAGGGCGCCACCAGCGTCAGGTGGCGCGCGCCGAGCTCGCGCGCGCCGGCGGCGCTCAGCAGCAGCTCGGTGAGCTTGGCGTTGGGCTGCTGCAGCCCGCGCAGCAGCACGACGCGCGGCGGCAGCGCCGGCGGCAGCGTCAGCCGCGTCTCGCCGTCGGGGAAGGGGTGGCGGGCGACGAAGCGCGGCGCCACGCCGAGCGCGGCGCCGAGCGCGCCGGCGAGCGTCGCTTCGTCGTCGAACGCGAGCAGGGCGTCGGGCATCGGGTGCGCTCCGTTCACGCCGGCGCGGGCGCGACGCCGTCGCCGATGCGGTAGCCGCCGTCGGCCTGCGCGAGCGTGCGCGCGAACCCGAGGTCGGCCGGATAGTGGGCGTGCACGCGGTACAGCGGCTCGCCGCGGGCGACGCGGTCGCCGAGCTTCTTCAGCAGGTCGATGCCGGCGGCGGGCACCTGCGGCGCGCCGGCCAGCCGGGCGATGCGCGCGATGCGCAGGTTGTCGATCGCGGCGACGACGCCGTCGGCGCCGGCGACGACCTCGTGCGTCAGCGGCGCCGGCGGCGGGCGCTCGCTGCGCCGGCCCTGGGCGTCGATGATCGCGTTCATGCGCTCCAGCGCGCGGCCGGACTCGAGGATGTCGCGCGCGATGCGCTCGCCGTCGCCGCCACGCACGTCGGGGTCGAACTCGATCACGCGGCCGGCCAGGCGCAGCGCCTTCTGCCGCAGGTCGGCCGGCGCGTCGGGCGCGTTCTCGAGCACCTGCATCACGTCGCGCGCCTCGAGCACCGGCCCGACGCCGCGGCCGATCGGCTGCCGGCCGTCGGTGATCACGGCGTCCAGGTGCAGGTTCAGCCGCGAGGCGACGTGCTCGAACAGCCTCTTCAGCCGCTGCGCCTCGGGCATCGAGCGCACCTTGGCCGTCGGCCCGACCGGGATGTCGAGCACGAGGTGCGTCGAGCCGGCGGCGATCTTCTTGCTCAGGATCGAGGCGACCATCTGCCCCGGCGAGTCGATCGCCAGCGGCCGCTCGACCGAGATCAGGATGTCGTCGGCCGGGCTCAGCTCGGCGGTGCCGCCCCAGGCCAGGCAGCCGCGCGTCTCGCGCACGATCGCCACCAGCCGCTCGAACGGCAGCGCGACTTCGGCCAGCACGTCCATCGTGTCGGCGGTGCCGGCGGGCGACGTGATCGCGCGCGACGACGTCTTCGGGCACAGCATGCCGTGCGCGGCGACGATCGGCACCACCAGCATCGACGTGCGGTTGCCCGGGATGCCGCCGATGCAGTGCTTGTCGACGACGGGCCCGCCGCCGACCTCGCGGTGCCAGTCCAGCCGCCGGCCGGCGGCGATCATCGCCTCGGTCAGGTGCAGCACCTCGTCGCGGTCGAGCTCGAACTGGTTCGTCGCGACGACGAAGGCGGCGAGCTCGACCTTCGAGTACCGCGCCTGCGCGATGTCGGCGATGATCGCGCGCAGGTCGTCGCGCCCGAGCCGCTCGCCGGCGATCTTGCGGTGCAGCGCGGCGATCGAGCCCGGCGGTTCGGCGTGCGCGACGGTGGCCGCGTGGCCCTCGGCGACGCCGATGCGCGCGAACGCCTCCTCGCTCAGGCCGAGCTCGACGGTGTCGACGATGCGCGCGTCGTCGACGACGTTGAGCACGGCGAGGATCGTGCGGCCGTCGGCCTGCACCTGCACCTTGGCCAGGGCCTGGAAGCCGGCGGCGCGCACGACTGGGCAGTCGCGGTGCAGGTAGGCGACGTTCTCGCGGAACGTGTCGATGCCCACGCGGCGCAGGCGCAGGGTCGACGAAGGGGGCGTCGTCACGTCGGGTGGGCGGCGATGTCGGCGGCGAGCCGCTCGGCGATCGACTGTCGCACATGTTCGGCCAGCGCGCGGCGGTCGGCGTGCGCGCTTCCGAGCGGCGGCAGCACGGTCACGTGCACGACGAGGCCCCGCCCGCAGGCGAGGCGCCACAGGCTGCGCGCCAGCGTCGTGTCGCCGAGGAACTCGGCGGCCGGGCTCACGGCGTGCCCGGCGTCGGCGTAGCGGATCACGACCGGCTGCAGCGGCGTGGCGGTGGCGATCGCCGCCTGCAGCAGGTTGGCGTGGAACGGCAGCAGCGCGCGGCCGTCGCCGGTCGTGCCCTCGGGGAACACGGCCACCGTCTGGCCGGCGGCCAGCGCCTCGGCCATGTGGTGCACGACGCGCAGCGCGTCGCGGCGCTTCTCGCGCTCGAGGTACAGCGTGCCGGCGGCGTCGACCAGGCGGTTGACCAGCGGCCAGTGCCGCACGTCGGCCTTGGAGACGAAGCGCGCCTGCGGGCAGGCGGCGTGGATCGCCATGATGTCGAGCCACGACACGTGGTTGGCGACGATCAGCTTGGCGCCGGGGCGGAACGTGCCGCGCAGCTCGTGGCGCACGCCGAGCACGCGCAGCATCTTCGCCGCCCACCAGGCGATGCGCGCGTGCCGCGCCGCGGCGGGCAGCGCAGGGAAGCGCCACAGCACGATCGCGACGCCGTGCAGGCCGTGCACGACGGCGCGCGCGAGGCGCCACGCGCCGCGCAGCGCCGTCATCGGGCCGCTTCGGCCGCGCGGCCCTTCTCGACGTCGGCCGCCTGGTGGGCGACGGTGCCGGCCACGAGCGTGGCCACGACGCGCCCGGGCAGCGCCATCCCGGTGGACTCGAACGCGAACGGCGTGTGCTTGCCCTGGCTGACGAGGGCCGCCGGGGTCACCGCCCACGTCGCCGCGGGGTCGAACACGCACACGTCGGCCACCCCGCCTTCGACGAGCCGGCCGGCGCTCGACGCCAGCGAGCCGAGCGCGTCGCCGAGCACCCGCACCGGGTGGCTGGTCACGCGCGCGAGCGTCTGCGGCAGCGAAAGCCCCGCGTCGGCGCCCCACTTCAGCGCCAGGCCGAGCAGCAGCTCGACGGCGGTGGCCCCCGGTTCGGCTTCGCCGAACGGCAGCGTCTTCAGGTCGCCCTCGACCGGCGTGTGGTCCGACACCAGCGCGTCGATCGTGCCGTCGACGAGGCCCGCGCGCAGCGCGTCGCGGTCGGCGCCGCCGCGCAGCGGCGGCACGAGGCGCATCGCGGGGTTGAAAAAGCCGATGTCGACGTCGGTCAGGTGCAGCGAGTGGATGCTGACGTCGGCCGTCACCGGCAGCCCCTCGGCCTTGGCCGCGCGCACCAGCGCGACGCCCGCCGCGCTCGACAGCCGGCACAGGTGGACGCGGCAGCCCGTGGCGCGCACGAGTTCGAAGATCGTGTGCAGCGCGATCGTCTCGGCCGCCACCGGCACGCCCGCCAGGCCGAGCCGCGTGGCCACCGCGCCGCTGGCGGCCACGCCCTTGCCGAGCCAGGGGTCCTGCGGCCGCAGCCACACCGCGTAGCCGAACGTCGAGGCGTACTGCAGCGCGCGCAGCAGCACCTGGGTGTCGCGCACCGCGGCGTCGGCCTGCGAGAAGCCGACGCAGCCCGACTCGGTGAGCTCGGCCATCTCGGTCAGCGCCTCGCCGGCGAGGCCGCGCGTCAGCGCGCCGAGCGGGAACAGCCGGCAGCGGCTGAGCTTGCGGGCGCGGAACTTGAGCATGTCGACGAGGCCGGGCTCGTCGAGCGGCGGGTCGGTGTCGGGCGGGCAGACGAGGCTCGTCACGCCGCCGGCGGCGGCCGCGGCGAGCTCGCTCTCGAGCATGCCCTCGTGCTCGTGGCCGGGCTCGCGCAGCCGTGCGGCGAGGTCGACCAGGCCCGGGGCGACGACGAGGCCCGCGGCGTCGATCACGCGCTGGGGGTCGAAGTCCGCCGGCACGCGGCCGATCGCGGTGATGCGGCCGGCGGCGATCGCGACGTCGGCCACCTCGTCGCGGCCCGACGCCGGGTCGACGACGCGGCCTTGGCGGATCAGGATCTTCATGCCTCGTTCCCCGCGACGATCGACATCACCGCCATGCGCACCGCGATGCCGAACGTGACCTGCGGCAGGATCACGCTGTGCGTGCCGTCGGCCACCGCCGAGGCGATCTCGACGCCGCGGTTGATCGGCCCCGGGTGCATCACGATGCAGTCGGGCCGCGCGAGCGCGAGCTTGTCCTCGGTCAGGCCGTAGTGCTTGAAGAACTCGCCGGCGCTGGGCAGCATCGCGCCGCTCATGCGCTCGTTCTGCAGCCGCAGCATGACGATCACGTCGGCGTCGCGGATGCCCTCGGCCATGTCGTGGCACACGCGCACGCCCATCGCGGCGAGGTCGCCGGGCACGAGCGTCTTCGGGCCCACCGCGCGGATCTCGGGCACGCCCAGCGTCGTCAGCGCGTGGATGTCGCTGCGCGCCACCCGCGAGTGCACGATGTCGCCGACGATGGCCACCGTCAGGCGCGTGAAGTCGCGCTTGTAGTGGCGGATCGTGTACATGTCGAGCAGCCCCTGCGTCGGGTGAGCGTGGCGGCCGTCGCCGGCGTTGATCACGTGCACGTGCGGCGCGCAGTGTTCGGCGATCAGGTACGGCGCGCCGCTTTCGGCGTGGCGCACGACGAACAGGTCGGCGTGCATCGCGCTCAGGTTGGCGATCGTGTCGAGCAGGCTCTCGCCCTTGGCGGTGCTGCTGCGCGCGATGTCGAGGTTGACGACGTCGGCCGACAGCCGGTTGGCCGCGATCTCGAACGTCGTGCGCGTGCGCGTCGAGTTCTCGAAGAAGAGGTTGAACACGCTCTTGCCGCGCAGCAGCGGCACCTTCTTGACCTCGCGCTCGTGGACGCTGAGGAACGTGCCGGCGGTGTCGAGGATCTGCGTGAGCACCGCCTTCGGCAGGCCCTCGATCGACAGCAGGTGGACGAGCTCGCCGTGGCGGTTGAGCTGCGGGTTGCGGCGCGACAGCATCGAGGCGCGTTCCGTCAGGTGTTGGCTTCGACGGCGAACGTGAACAGGCCCGCAGGGTCGCGGGCGAGCGAGAGCTTCTGCGACGCCGGCAGCGTGACCTTGGCCGCCGCGACGCCGGCCTCGATCGGCAGCTCGCGCCCGCCGCGGTCGACGAGCACCGCGAGCTGCACGCTCGCCGGGCGGCCGAAGTCGAACAGCTCGTTGAGCACGGCGCGGATCGTGCGCCCGGTGTAGAGCACGTCGTCGACGAGCACGATGTGCGCGCCGTCGACCGGGAACGGCAGCTTGGTGGCGCCGGTGCCGGCGGCCATGCCGCGCTGGCCGAAGTCGTCGCGGTGCAGCGAGCTGCTGATCACGCCGGGCGCACCCGGCAGGCCGAGGTCGGCCTGCAGCCGTTCGGCGAGCCATGCGCCGCCGGACCACACGCCCACCAGCACGCCGCCGGGCTTGAGCAGCCGGCGCACGCCGTGCAGGAGCTCGCGGTACAGCGCTTCGGCGTCGAGGGTCAGGGTCGTCATCGTGAGTGTTCCCGCAGGTACTGGTCGAGGATCAGCGCCGCCGCGGCGGCGTCGACGTCCGGCGCGCCGTCGGCGAGCGCCTGCGTGGTCGTGTAGCGCTCGTCGACTTCGTGCACCGGCAGCCCGAAGCGCCCGTGCAGCTGGCGCGCGAAGCGGCGCGCGCGGCGCGTATTGTCGTGCGCCGCGCCGTCGGGGTGGAACGGCACGCCGACGACGAGCGCGTCGGGCCGCCACTCGGCGATCAGCCGTCCGATCGCGTCGAACCGCGCCTCGCCCTCGGCCGCGATCTTCGTCAACGGCTGGCCCCGCGCGAGCAGCGTGTTGCCCACCGCGACGCCCACGCGCCGGGTGCCGAAATCGAAAGCGAGAAAGCTCAGAGGCCGGGTCGTCGATGCGCCCGGTGCCGTCATCGCGCCAGGCAACCGGAGAGCCGGGCGCAGCCCGCGACCCTTCCAGCGGCCGCCGTGGGTCCGGCTTTGCCGGCCCACTGGCGGCGCCCCCCACGGGGGGGAGGCGCCGAAGGCGCTTCGGGGG
>CALIDR010000340.1 GCA_938022295.1 uncultured Burkholderiaceae bacterium | reverse complement strand
GGTCGGGGTCGGTGAGGTTGATCGTCGGCGGCGACACCTGGTGGTGCAGCGCCAGCACGGTGAACACGGACTCGATGCCGCCGGCCCCGCCGAGGAGGTGGCCGGTCATCGACTTCGTCGAGTTGACGACCAGCCGCCGCGCCGCGTCGCCGAAGGCGAGCTTGATCGCGTTCGTCTCGTTGACGTCGCCCAGCGGCGTCGAGGTGCCGTGGGCGTTGAGGTACTGCACCTCGTCGGGGCGGATGCCGGCGTTGCGCAGCGCGGCCTTCATCGCGCGCTTCGGGCCGTCGACGTTGGGCGCCGTCATGTGGAAGGCGTCGGCGCCCATCCCGAAGCCGGCGAGTTCGGCGTAGACCTTGGCGCCGCGCCGCTTCGCGTGTTCGTATTCCTCGAGCACCAGCACGCCGGCACCCTCGCCGAGCACGAAGCCGTCGCGCCCCCTGTCGAACGGGCGCGACGCCGCGGCCGGCTCCTCGTTGCGCGTGGACAGGGCGCGCGCGGCGGCGAAGCCGCCGATGCCCAGCGGCGACACGGTGCTCTCGGCGCCGCCGGCGATCATCACGTCGGCGTCGCCGTACTCGATCAGGCGGCCGGCCTCGCCGATGCAGTGCAGGCCGGTCGTGCAGGCGGTGACGATGGCCAGGTTCGGGCCCGTGTAGCCGCAGCGGATCGACACGTGGCCCGAGATCATGTTGATGATCGACGCCGGGACGAAGAACGGCGAGATGCGGCGCGCCCCGCGCTCGGTGAACTCCTTGTGCGTGGCCTCGATCATCGGCAGCCCGCCGATGCCGGAGCCGACCATCACGCCGATGCGCTCGGCATGCTCCTCGTCGAGCGCGTCGCCCACCGGCAGGCCGGCGTCCTCGATCGCCTGCAGCGACGCCGCCATCCCGTAGTGGATGAAGGTGTCCATGTGCCGCGCCTCCTTGGCCGGCACGTACCGCTCCACGTCGAAGCCCTTGACCTCGCCGGCGATGCGGCAGGCGAGCGCCGAGGCGTCGAAGCGGGTGACGGGGCCGATGCCGGACTGGCCGGCCACCAGCCGGCTCCAGCCTTCGGCGACCGTGTTGCCCAGCGGGCAGACCAGTCCCAGGCCGGTGACGACGACGCGCCGGCGCGCCATGCCGCTCAGGCCGCCTTCTGGTGCTTGATCGCGTAGTCGATCGCCAGCTGCACCGTGGTGATCTTCTCGGCCTCCTCGTCGGGGATCTCGATGCCGAACTCGTCCTCGAGGGCCATCACGAGTTCCACCGTGTCAAGCGAGTCGGCGCCGAGATCGGCCACAAAGGCCTTCTCGTTGGTGACGTCGGACTCGGGCACGCCGAGCTGTTCGGCGATGATTTTCTTGACACGCGCTTCGATATCGCTCATGACTCCTCCAGGAGTGGATTGCAAAAACCCGCCCGATTTTAGCCACCCCCCACCTCGGGGGGCGGGCCCGGTCAGGTCATGTACATGCCGCCGTTGACGTGCAATTCGGTGCCGGTGACGTAGCCGGCCGCCGGCGACGCGAGGAACAGCACCGCCTGCGCGACTTCGTCGGGCGTGCCCAGCCGGCCGAGCGGGATCTGCTGCAGCAGCGCCGCGCGCTGCGCCTCGGGCAGGGCGTCGGTCATGTCGGTGGCGATGAAGCCCGGAGCCACGCAGTTGACGGTGATGCCGCGGCTGCCGAGCTCGCGCGCGAGCGAGCGCGTCATGCCTGCGACGCCGGCCTTGGCCGCCGCGTAGTTCGCCTGCCCGGCGTTGCCGCTCGCGCCGACGACCGACGTGATGTTGACGATGCGCCCGTAGCGCTGCTTCATCATCGGGCGCAGCACGGCGCGGCTGGCGCGGAACACCGCCTTCAGGTTGGTGTCGAGCACGGCGTCCCAGTCGTCGTCCTTCATCCGCATCGCGAGCTGGTCGCGCGTGATGCCGGCGTTGTTGACGAGGATGTGCACGCCGCCTTCGCGCTTGACGAGGGCATCGACTGCGGCGTCGACCCCGGCGCCGTCGTTGACGTCGAGCGCGATGCCGTGGCAGCCCGCGTGCGCCGCCAGCGCTTCGCCGATCGCCTGCGCGCCGGCCGCCGTCGTCGCCGTGCCGGTCACGCGCACGCCGTGCGCGGCCAGCGCGAGCGCGATCGCGCGGCCGATGCCGCGCGAGGCGCCGGTCACGAGCGCGACCTGGCCTTCCAGCGTCGCCGGGCCCGCGGCGCTCACGCCAGCAGCCCCTTCGCCTCGACGAGCGCCGCCGGCTCGCCGAACGCGAGCGTGCCGAGATCGGGGTCGATGCGCCGCGTGAGCCCCGTCAGCACGCGCCCGGGCCCGCACTCGATCACGTGCGTGACGCCGCGCGCGCGCAACGCGCGCACGACCTCGACCCAGCGCACCGGCGAGTAGGCCTGGCGCACCAGCGCGTCGGCGATCGCCGCCGGGTCGCGCGGGGCGGCGACGTCGACGTTGTTGACGACGTCGACCTGCGGCGCGGCGAGGGTGATCTCGGCCAGCCGCACGCGCAGGCGCTCGGCCGCCGGCTTCATCAGCTCGCAGTGGAACGGCGCCGAAACCGCGAGCGGCAACGTGCGCTTGGCACCGCGCGCCTTGAAGAGCTCGCAGGCGCGGTCCACCGCCGCGCGGGTGCCGGCGATGACGATCTGCTTCGGGTCGTTGAAGTTGGCCGCGCTGACCGGCTCGCCGACCGCGGCCGCCGCCTCGGCGCAGCCGGCCGCCACCTGCGCGGCGCTCAGGCCCAGCACCGCGGCCATCGCGCCGGCCCCGGCGGGCACCGCCTCCTGCATCGCCTGTGCGCGCAGGCGCACGAGCGGCATCGCGTCGGCCAGGCTCAGCACGCCGGCGGCCACGAGCGCCGAATACTCGCCGAGCGAGTGGCCGGCCATCGCCGCCGGTCGCAGACCGGTCTCGGCCTGCAGCGCGCGCCAGCACGCCACGCCGGCGGCGAGCATCACCGGCTGCGTGTTCACCGTCAGGTCCAGCGTCTCCTTGGGGCCGAAGTGCATCAGCCGCGCGACGTCCTCGCCGAGCGCTTCCGACGCCTCGACGAGCGTGCGCCGCACCGCCGGATGGTCGGCGAAGGCGTCGAGCATGCCCACCGCCTGCGAACCCTGGCCGGGGAAAACGACGGCGAAAGTGTTCATCGGATCCGACTCCGTCAATGGCCGCTCACAGGTCGAGCAGCACCGAGCCCCAGGTGAAACCGCCGCCCACGCCTTCGAGCAGCACGGTATCGCCGCGGCGGATGCGGCCGTCGCGCACCGCGGTGTCGAGCGCCAGCGGCACCGAGGCGGCCGACGTGTTGCCGTGCTCGTCGACGGTGACGACGAGCCGCTCGGGCGGCAGGCGCAGCTTGCGCACCGTGCTGTGCATGATGCGGATGTTGGCCTGGTGCGGGATCAGCCAGTCGACGTCGGCTTCGCTGCGCGCTGCCTTCGCGAGCACAGTGCGCGCCGTCTCCTCGAGCACGCCGACGGCAAGCTTGAACACGGCCTGGCCGTCCATGCGCAGCAGCGGATCGCCAAGGACCTTGCCGCCGCCCACCGTGCCCGGCACGCACAGGATGCCGACGTGACGGCCGTCGGCGTGCAGGTCGGTGGCGAGGATGCCCGGCGCGTCGCTCGCCTCGAGCACGACGGCGCCGGCCCCGTCGCCGAACAGCACGCAGGTCGTGCGGTCGTCGAAGTCGAGGATGCGCGAGAACACCTCGGCGCCGACGACGAGGGCGCGCGTCGCGCCGCCGGTACGGATCATCGCGTCGGCCACCGTCAGCGCGTAGACGAAGCCCGAGCACACCGCCTGCAGGTCGAACGCCGGGCAGCCGTGCACGCCGAGCTTGGCCTGCAGGATCGACGCCGTGGCCGGGAACACCATGTCGGGCGTCGACGTCGCGACGACGATCAGGTCGATTTCGTCGGCGCGCCGGCCGGCCGCCTCGAGCGCGTGGCGGCAGGCGTGCAGCGCGAGGTCGCTGGCGTTGACGCCGTCGGCGGCGAAGTGGCGGGCGCGGATGCCGGTGCGCTCGGTGATCCAGGCGTCCGACGTCTCGACGCCGCGCGCGGCCAGCAGCCGCACGAGCTCGTCGTTGCCGACGCGCCGGGGCGGGAGGTGACTGCCGGTGCCGCTGATGCGCGTGTAGCGAGGGGCAGCGGGTGCGTTCATGCGGTGCGGACGGCAGGCGCCGTGGTGGGCGCGTGATCGGGCAGCGCCTGCAGTGTCTCCAGGATGCGGTCGTGGACCCGATCGACAAGCCGGTTTCGCGCCGCATCATACGCCCGCGACAGCGCGTGCTCGAACGCGAACGCGTCGGCCGAGCCGTGGCTCTTGAACACCAGCCCGCGCAGGCCGAGCAGCGCCGCGCCGTTGTAGCGCCGCGGGTCGACGCGGGCCTTGAAGTGCTTGAGCACCGGCAGCGCGGCGAGCGCGGCCAGCCGCGCGTAGGCGTTGCGCGTGAACTCCTGGCGGATGAAGTCGGTCAACATCGCGGCAAGCCCCTCGGCCGTCTTCAGCGCGACGTTGCCGACGAAGCCGTCGCACACGACGATGTCGGTCGTGCCCTTGAAGATGTCGTTGCCTTCGACGTTGCCGTGGAAGCGCAGGTGCCCGCCGTCGGCGGCGGCGCGCAGCAGCTCGCCGGCGCGCTTGATCGTCTCGCTGCCCTTGATCGCCTCTTCGCCGATGTTCAGCAGCCCCACGCTCGGGTCTTCCTTGCCGTCGACCGCGGTCACGAGCGCGCTGCCGAGCACCGCGAACTGC
>CALIDR010000339.1 GCA_938022295.1 uncultured Burkholderiaceae bacterium | reverse complement strand
GGTCGCGCGCCAGCTCGGCGCGCGTGGCCTCGAGCAGGCCGCCGGGCGAGCGCAGTCGCGCGCGGGCCGACGTCAGGCCCCACACCGCCGCCCCGAGCGTCAGCACGACGAGCGCGCCGAGCACGAACGGCCGCTGCGGTTCGGGAAACAGCATCACGACGAACAGCGCCAGCAGCACCAGCCCGATGCCGAACGCCACCAGCGCGACGGCGGCGACGAGCAGGGCGTCGAACAGGCGCAGCTTCTCCTGCTCGAGCTCGGTCAGCAGCAGCTCGAGCCGGACCTGCGCCAGCTCGACGACGGTGGCCAGCAGCCGCCGCAGCGAGACGAACAGCCCGCGCGGCGGGGACGGCGGCGGCGCGTTCACGGCCGTGCGCTGCCGTGCCGCGAAGGCCGGGGCGGGGCCATGCGCCGCCGCGTCAGCGGCGCCCGATCAGCAGCCCCACCAGCAGGCCGAAGCCGGCGGCGATGCCGATCGACTGCCACGGGTGGTCGTGCACGTAGTCGTCGGCCTTGTGGCCGGCCGCCTTGGCCTTCTCGATCGCCGAGATCTGCAGGTCGTGCAGGCTGTCCTTGGCGTGCAGCAGGCGCATGCGCAGGCGGTCGCGCAGCGCGACGGCGTCCTCGCCGACGTCGCCGGCGGTCATCTTCAGCAGTTCCTCGGCGTCGTGGATGACGTTGCGCAGGTCCGACACCAGCTTGTCCTTCTGGGCCGCGCTCAGATCGCTCATCGAGTCCTCCTTGGGTCGAATGGGTGGAATCGGGATTGGACCTTACCGCCGTGGCGCCGCCGCAACAAGCCCCTGGACGAGAAGCAGCGGGGCGCGCTCGGTCATCGCCGCGCCGTCAGCCGCGGCCGACGAACGGCATCTTGGTCGCCATCACGGTCATGAACAGCACGTTGGCCTCCAGCGGCAGGCGCGCCATGTGGACGACGGCGTCGGCGGCGTGCTGCACGTCCATCACCGCCTCGGGCTTCAGCGAGCCGTCGGCCTGGCGCACGCCGCGGCTCATCGCCGCCGTCATCTCGGTGGCGGCGTTGCCGATGTCGATCTGCCCGACCGCGATGTCGTACGCGCGCCCGTCGAGGGCGGCCGTCTTCGTCAAGCCGGTGATCGCGTGCTTGGTCGCCGTGTAGGCGACCGACCCCGGGCGCGGCGCATGGGCCGAGATCGAGCCGTTGTTGATGATGCGCCCGCCGCGCGGCTCCTGCGCCTTCATGACGCGGAACGCGTGCTGCGTGCACAGGAACACGCCGGTGAGGTTGGTGTCCACCGCGGCTTGCCACTGCTCGAGCGGCAAGTCCTCGAGCGACGCGCCGACGGTGAACACGCCGGCGTTGTTGAACAGCAGGTCCAGGCGGCCGAAGCGCGCGACGGCGGCGTCGAACAGCGCCGCGACCGAATCGGGCCGGGTGACGTCGGTCGGCACCGCGAGCGTGCGCTCGGCAATGTCGTCCCACGGGTCGCCGGCGGCGTCGATCGCGCGCTGCAACGCGTCGAGCCGCCGGCCGGCGTAGACCACGCGCCAGCCGTCGGCGATCAGCGCGGCGGCCGTCGCCGAGCCGATGCCGCTGCCCGCGCCGGTGACGATGGCGACGCGGTCGTGATGGGCCTTCATCATGGGTCGCCCCTCCTTCGAGACCTCGCAGTCTGCCACCGCGCACCGCCGGCTTGCCATCGGCTCGACGTCCGCATACTATGTGGGGTATGCTCAACAGGCGCGGACACGGCGCCACGGAGGTGACATGAAGACCGTTCGGACATGGGCGACGATCGCCATCCTGAGTCTGGGCATGGGCACCGCGCTGGCGCAAGGCGGCGGACCGGGCCCGCAGGCCGGACCGGGGGCGGGCACGGGCATGGGGCCGGGCATGGGGCCGGGCATGGGCGCCGGCATGGGGCCGGGGGCGGGCCGCGGCCCTGGTGCGCGCTGGGGCACCGACTTCACGCCCGGCTGGTCGCTGATGACGCCGCAGGAGCGCGCCGAGCACCAGAACCGGATGCGCGAGATGAAGACGTACCAGGAGTGCGAGGCGTTCATGCGCCAGCATCGCGAGCAGATGGCCGAGCGCGCCAAGGCGCAGGGCAAGTCGCTGCCGCCGATGAACCGCGACGCCTGCGAAGGCCTGAAGCCGTGAGTCCCCGCCACGCCGGCGCCGTCGTGCTGGCGCTGGCCGCGGCCGGGCTGGCAGTCCCCGCGGGCGCGGCCGATCCGGCCACCGACGCGATGCAGGCCGCATACGTCCCGTACCGCGAGGCACTGTTCCGCACCAACGGCAAGGCGCAGGCCGAGTCCGAGCGGGCGATCGCCGAGGCGATGCGCGCCTGGCGCGCGTTCGGCGAGCGCTTCGCCGCCGCCCCGCCCCTGCCCTACGCCGGTGACGCGCGCTTCGGCGCCACCGTCGACGAGGTGAGCGCGGTCTACCTCGAGGCGGACCGCCTGATCCGCGCCGGGCGCCTCGCCGACGCGCACGAGGCGCTCGAGAAGGTGCGCGACCTGCTGGCCGGCCTGCGCCAGCGCAACGGCGTCGTCGTGTTCAGCGACGCGATGAACGCGTACCACGCCGAGATGGAGCGGGTGATCGAGGAAGGCCCCAAGCTGCTGCGCCAGCCGCGTGGCCCGCTGCTGCTGATGGCGCAGGTGGGCACGCTGGAGTACCTCGCCGCGCGGCTGCAGGCGCAGGCGCCGCCCGCGCTGCAGGCCGACCCGGCGTTCGCCCCCGCACTGAAGGCGGTGACCGAGTCGGTCGCGGCGCTGCGCGCCGCCGTGCTCGACGGCGGCGACGCCGACGCGGTCGGCCGTGCGATCGGCGCGCTGAAGGCGCCGTACAGCCGCCTGTTCCTCAAGTTCGGCTGACGCTGCCGCCAGGCGGGGGCGAAGGCGGGCGCTCCAGGGCGCGCCGCCGGGGCGACGTTCAGGCCACCG
>CALIDR010000338.1 GCA_938022295.1 uncultured Burkholderiaceae bacterium | reverse complement strand
TCGGCCGGTCCACGCCCGCGCAGGCGGGCGTGGAGCCGCCGGCCTCGGTCTGCGCAGGCTTGGACGGCCCGACAGCGCGCTCTGCGCGCTGCGGCGAAGGCTCATGTCGCGCCAGCGACGTGAAGGCGCTGCAGGCGCCGGGCCGAAGCCAAGGCCGCGAGCTCTGCGAGCGGCATGAGGGCCGCGGCTCCAGGCGGTTCGCGCAGCACGAAGGGCGCCGCTGGCACGACAATCCGTCCCGAGGCTACCGCTTTGGTGCCGAAAGCGGCCAGAGCAAGCGCCATGTCCGAGACCGATTCGCTCGACCCCCCCTGAACGACCTGGCGATCGCGCGCATCTGTACTGCACGAGGCATCCGGCGGCTGTCCTTGTTCGGGTCGCGATCGAGGGGCACGCAGCGGGCGGACAGCGACATCGACCTGCTGGTCGAGTTCGAACCCGGGCGCGTGCCGGGACTGCTGGCGCTGAGCGAGATCGAGATCGAGCTCGGCCAGGTGCTCGGGCACAACGTGGATCTGCGGACCGCCCAGGATCTGAGCCGGCACTTCCGCGACGAGGTGCTGAAAAGCGCGCACACGGTCTATGCGGCCTGAAGATCACGTCCGTCGGCTGCACATCGTCGAGGATACCGAGGCCGCGGCGTCCTTCACCGCCGGCCGTGCGCGGGCGGACCTGGATGCCGACCGCATGATGCTGTTCGCGGTCGTGCGGGCGATCGAGGTGGGCGACGATGCGGCGAGCCATGTCTCCGACGAAGGCCGCGCCTTGTTGCCGGGGTTGCCGTGGCCCGCGACCGTCGGCATGCGCCACCGCATCGTGCACGCCTACTTCAGATCGACCCGGGAACAACCGTTTGGAAAACGGCGACGGAGGAACTGCCAGCGCTGCGCAGTGCGGTGCAGGCGGTGCTCGACGAGCGCTGAGAGCAATGCTGTACCGACAGCTCGCGGAGGCCACGACCCCGGTACTGTTCGTGCACCTCGTGCCGGGTTCACGCCGGGGCGCAGGGCCGCCCGGTTTCCCTGACGCCAGGAGCAGGCTGGGTGCGGCCCGGCCCTGCGGCCCTCTCAAGCCCGCCGCCGCCACGCCAGCAGCCGCGGCGTGACGAGCACGAGCGCGACGACGACGAGCAGCGCGAGCGACACCGGCCGCTCGACGAAGATGCTCCAGCGCCCTTCGCCGATCGACAGCGCGTTGCGCAGCTGCGCCTCGGCCAGCGGCCCGAGGATGAGGCCGACGATGACCGGCGCGGTCGGGAAGTCGAAGCGCCGCATCACGACCCCGAGCAGCCCGAAGCCGAGCATCAGGTAGAGGTCGAACGCGCTCTGCCGCATGCCGTAGACGCCCACCGTGGCGAAGATCAGGATGCCGGCATACAGCGGCGCCTTCGGGATCTTCAGCAGCTTGACCCACAGGCCCACCAGCGGCAGGTTCAGCACCAGCAGCATCACGTTGCCGATGTACAGGCTCGCGATCAGCGCCCACACCAGCGTCGAACTCGTCTGGAACAGCTGCGGCCCGGCGTTGATGCCATAGTTCTGCAAGGCGCTCAGCAGGATCGCCGCCGTCACCGAGGTCGGAATGCCGAGCGTCAGCAGCGGCACCAGCGTGGCCGTCACCGCGGAGTTGTTGGCCGCCTCGGGCCCGGCCACGCCCTCGATCGCGCCGCTGGTGCCGAACTCGTCCTTGTGGGGGCTGAGCTTGCGCTCGGTCGCGTAGCTGAGGAAGGTCGGGATCTCCGAGCCGCCGGCCGGAATCGTGCCGAACGGGAAGCCGATCGCGGTGCCGCGCAGCCAAGCCGGCCACGAGCGGCGCCACTCGCCGCGCGTCATGTGCACCTTCGTCATCTTGTTCAGGCTCGAGACGCTCTTGCCCTCGTACAGCGCGTTGTAGAGGCACTCGCCGACCGCGAACAGGCCCACCGCGACGAGCACGACTTCGATGCCGTCCATGAACTCGACGATGCCGCCGGTGTAGCGCACCTGCGCCGTGATCTGGTCGATGCCCACCAGCCCGAGCGCGAGGCCGACGAACAGCGCCGTCAGCCCGCGCAGGAGGCTCTTGCCGAGCACCGCGCTCACCGTCGTGAAGGCGAGCAGCATCAGGCAGAAGTACTCCGGCGGGCCGAGCTTGACCGCGTACTCGGCCACCACCGGCGCGAACAGCGTCACCAGCACCGTGGCCACGGTGCCGGCAACGAACGAGCCGATCGCGCTCGTGGCCAGCGCTGCGCCGGCGCGCCCGTTCTTGGCCATCTTGAAGCCTTCGAGCGCGGTCACCATCGTGCCCGTCTCGCCCGGCGTGTTGAGCAGGATCGACGTCGTCGAGCCGCCGTACATCGCGCCGTAGTAGATGCCGCAGAAGAAGATCATCGACGCCGTGGGCTCGACCTGCGCCGTGATCGGCAGCAGCATCGCCACCGTCACCGCCGGCCCGAGGCCGGGCAGCACGCCCACCGCGGTGCCGACGGCGCAGCCGACGAAGGCCCACAGCAGGTTGACCGGCGTGGCGGCGGTCGCGAAGCCGCCGAGCAGTTGCGTCCACAGGTCCATCGCCGGCGCGCCTTCAGAGCCAGCCGGTGCCGGTCAGCCCCGGCAGGTTCACCGACAGCACCTGGGTGAACATCCAGAACACCGGCGCGGCAATCGCCACCCCGGTGCCGACGTCGGCCAGCGTGCGCACCGCGCCGCCGGCCGGTCGCCCCTCGGCGCCGCGCAGCCCGCGCACCGCGAGCGCGTAGCACAGCGCACAGGCGGCGACGAAGCCGATGCGCTCGATGAATGTCGCGTTGACGACGATGCCCGCGGTCACCCAGGCGAGCGCGCGCCAGTCGCCGTGCGCGGCGCCCGACGGCGCCTCGCGCTCGCGAAAGCCGCCGCTGCGGGCTTCGGCGATCAGCGCGCCGCCGCACACCGCGAGCACGATGGCGACGACCCACGGCAGGAAGTTCGGCCCGACGCCGGCGTACCCCGCCTCGGCGGGAATCGCGAGTGCGCCGGCGCCGATGCCGATCGCCAGCAGCAGCACGCCCGCGCCGATCAGCGTTTCGGCGAGCGTCGAGTCAAGGGTCGGGGTCTTCATCGGCAGCGGGCTCCGCACGGGCGACCGAAGATGCGCACGGCCGGGCCCGCGGCCGGGCGCGCGGCCCGTGGAGGAACGGGCGCGTGTGGCGCCGTCAGACCATGCCGGCCTTGACCATCGTCGCGCGCAGCAGCGCGAAGTCGCGGTCGACGAAGTCGGCGAACTCCTTGCCGGTCAGCAGCGCCGGCGTCCAGCCGTTCTTCTCCAGCGCCTCGGCCCAGGCGGCAGTCTTCGTCGCCTTGACGACCATGTCGGCGAGCGCCTTGGCCTGCGCCTCGGTGATGCCGGCGGCGCCATAGACGCCGCGCCAGTTGCCGATCACGACGTTCAGGCCCTGCTCCTTCAGCGTCGGCACGTTGATGCCCTTGAGCCGCTGCTCCGACGTGACGGCGATCGGCACCATCCGCCCGGCCTCGATGTACTGCTGGAACTCGCTGTAGCCGCTGCCGCCGACGGTGACGTTGCCGCCGAGGATCGCCGCCACCGCCTCGCCGCCGCCGCGGAACGGCACGTAGTTGATCTTGCTCGCGTCGACGCCCGCCTCGCGCGCGATCATCGCCGCCGCGATGTGCTCGGTCGAACCGCGCGAGCCGCCGCCCCACTTGACGCTGCCGGGGTCCTTCTTCAGCTGTTCGACGACGTCGGCCATCGTCTTGAACGGCGAGTTGGCCGGCAGCACGAACACGTTGTACTCGCTCGTCAGGCGCGCGATCGGCGTGACCTGCGTCACCGACACCGGCGGCTTGCCGGTGATGATGCCGCCGAGCATCACGGCGCCCATCACCATCAGCGCGTTCGGGTCGCCGCGGCTGGCGTTGTAGAACTGCGCCAGGCCGATCGCGCCGGCCGCGCCGCCCTTGTTCTCGTACGTCACGCTCGAGACGACGCCGGCCTCCTGCATCGCCTTGCCGAGCGCGCGGCCCGTCGTGTCCCAGCCGCCGCCGGGGTTGGCCGGGATCATCATCTTCAGGTTGACGCCTGCCTGTGCCCACGCCGGCAGCGAGCCGGCGGCGGCCAGGGCGGCGAGGGACTTCAGGAACGTGTCGCGGCGCATCGGGGGTCTCCTTCCGGGGTGACTTTAGGCGCCATCGTCGCCGCGCCGGCTGTCAATCGGCTGTCCGCCGCCTCCGGACAAACACCGAGGCGCCGCCCCGGCACCGGTGCTGCTAACGTGAAGCCATGAAGCTGCTGCTGGTCGAGGACAACCCGGCGATGCAGGCGACGCTGCAGCGCAGCTTCGAGCGCCGCGGCATGCAGGTCGTGACCTGCGGCGACGGCGCGCGGGCGCTGGACCGCTGGCGTGCCGCGGTGCCAGACGTCGTGCTGCTCGACCTCAGTCTGCCCGGGCTCGACGGCCTGCAGGTGCTGGCCGCCGCGCGCGCCGAGGGGCTCGCCACGCCGGTGCTGATCCTCACCGCCCGCGGCACCGTCGGCGACCGCGTGCTCGGCCTGAACACCGGCGCCGACGACTACCTCGCCAAGCCGTTCGACCTCGACGAGCTCGAGGCACGCGTGCGGGCGCTGGTGCGCCGCGGCCAGCCGGCGGCGGCGGCCGAGGCGCCGGCGGTCTGCGGCCTGCGGGTCGACGCCGCCAGCGGCGCCGTCCACCTGCACGGCGCGGTGCTCGAGCTCGCGCCGCGCGAGGCGGCGCTGCTGCGCGCGCTGCTCGCCCGGCCGGGCCACGCGGTGGCCAAGGAGCGGCTGTTCGAGCTCGTGTTCCCCGGCCAGCACGACGTGCAGCCCGAGGCGATCGAAGTCGTCGCCTACCGGCTGCGCAGGAAGCTCGCCGGCTGCGACGCCCAGGTGGTGACGCTGCGCGGGCTGGGCTACCTGCTGCGCGCGGCCGGCTGACGGCCGCTTCGGCGATGCGCTCCCGGCCGCTGTCGCTGCGCCGCGTGCTGCTGGTGGGCATCCTGCTGCCGGTGCTCGTGTTCGTCGCCGGCAACACGGTGCTGCTGTACCGCCAGGCGCTGCAGGCGGCCGACACCGCCTACGACCGCACGCTGCTCGCCTCGGCGAAGGCGATCGGCGAGCTGCTCGACGTCGTGGGCAGCGGCGCCGACGTGCGGCTGCACGCGACGCTGCCGTACTCGGCGCTGGAGGCGTTCGAGGCCGACAACCGCAGCCGCATCTACTACCGCGTGACCGGCTTCGACGGCGAGATGGTCTCGGGCTTTCCCGAGCTCGCGCCCTGGCGGGGGCCGGTGCCGGCGCAGAACGTCTACGCCGCGCTGGTGCACTTCTACGACGACACCTACCGCGGCGAGCCGGTGCGCGTGGCGGTGCTGCTGCAGCCGGTGGCCGGCCTCGGCGGCCAGGGCATGGCCACGATCCAGGTCGCCGAGACGCTCGAGCTGCGGCGCACGCTCGCCCGCCAGCTGCTGCTCGACACGCTGTGGCGCCAGGCGGCGCTGGTGGCGCTGATCGCGCTCGTCGTCGTGCTCGTCGTGCAGCGCGCGACGCGCCCGGTGCGCGAGCTCAGCGCGCGGCTCGCGCAGCGCGACGACGGCGACCTGTCGCCGCTGGACGCGGCTGCGGCGCCGCGCGAGCTGCAGCCCCTCGTCGAGGCGACGAACGGCGTGATGGCGCGCCTGGCGCACCTGCTCGCGCACCAGAAGCGCTTCGTGCGCGACACCTCGCACCAGCTGCGCACGCCGCTGGCGGTGCTGAAGACACAGGTGCAGTCGGCGCTGCGCGGCGACGTCGAGCCGGTGGCGGCGCTGCGCGAGATCGGCCACACGGTCGACGGCGCGACGGCGCTCGCCAACCAGATGCTCGCGCTGGCCAAGGTCGAGCAGCTGCGCCAGCAGGGCGACGCCGGGGTCGTCGACTGGGCGGCGACGCTGCGCGCGGTGGCGCTGGACCTGTCGCCGCTCGTCGCGCAGCGCGGGCTCGACTTCGGGCTCGACGTCGCGGCCGACGCCGCGCCGGCGCCGGTGCGCGCCCACGAGTGGGCGCTGCGCGAGCTGACGCGCAACCTGCTGCACAACGCGGTCAGGTTCTCGCCGGCCGGCGCGCCGCTCGCGGTGACGCTCGCGCGCGACGGCGCGAGCGCGGTGCTGACGGTGCACGACCACGGCCCGGGCCTGACCGAGGCGCAGCGGCAGCGCCTGTTCCAGCCGTTCGCCGCCAGCAGCGCCGACGCCGAGGGCCGCGCCGGCAGCGGGCTCGGGCTCGCGATCTGCGACGAGATCGTGCGTGCGCTCGGCGGCTCGATCGCGCTCGTCAACCGCGCCGACGACGGCGCGGCCG
>CALIDR010000337.1 GCA_938022295.1 uncultured Burkholderiaceae bacterium | reverse complement strand
GTGTCGGCGGCGTGTGCGACCGTGCCGGACACGATGCCGGCGAGGGCCGCGAGCGTGACGAGCGCGGCGCGCGGCCGGCGCGTCGTCGCATGGGTGGGATGGGCCATCGGAACTCCCGCGGGGATGCCGCATCGCGGCGTGACGAAGCCATTCTTCGGCGCTGTGCCTGTACGGCGGCTGAAGGCGCCGTTCATCGGCCGTTCAGGCGTGCGCGCCGACAATCGAGGCGTGTCGATCCCTGCCCGGCAACGTCCTGCTGCATCTGCGCGATCGCGCCGCGTGGCCGCCGCGGCATCGCTGCTGGCGATCGCCGCCGTCGCGGCGGCGCCGCTGCCGGTGCGCGCCGACGACCGCGCCGACCACGACCGCGCCCGTGCCGCGGTGCAGGCCGGCGAGGTGATGCCGCTGCCCGCGCTGCTCGAGCGGCTGCAGCGCACGCATCCCGGACAGGTGCTCGAACTCGAGCTCGAGCGCGACGACAAGGCGGGGCGCTGGGTCTACGAGGTCGTCCTGCTGCAGGCCGACGGGCAGCGGCTCAAGCTCGACGTCGACGCGCGCACGGCCGAGGTGCTGAAGGTCAAGCGCCGCGGCGGCGAGCGCGCGCGCTGACGCGGCCGGCGCGATGAGGCTGCTGCTCGTCGAGGACGACCCGACGCTGCGCGCCCAGCTGCGCGCCGCGCTCGTCGACGCCGGCTACGCCGTCGACGAGGCGGCCGACGGCGTCGACGCGCGCCACCTCGGCGAGACCGAGCCGTACGACGCCGTCGTGCTCGACCTCGGCCTGCCGCGGCTCGACGGGCTGAGCGTGCTGCGCCACTGGCGCGCCGCGGGGCGCACGATGCCGGTGCTGATCCTGACCGCGCGCGACACCTGGCACGAGAAGGTCGCCGGCATCGACGCCGGCGGCGACGACTACCTGACCAAGCCGTTCCACGTCGAGGAGCTGCTCGCGCGCCTGCGCGGCCTGATCCGCCGCGCGCAGGGCCTGGCGTCGCCCGTCCTGCAGTGCGGCGCGATCACGCTCGACACGCGCAGCGGGCGCGTGGCCTTGCGCGGCGAGCCGGTCGCGCTGACCGGCCACGAGTACCGCCTGCTCGCCTACCTGATGCACCGCCCGGGCAGCGTCGTCTCGCGCAGCGAGCTCACCGAGCACCTGTACGCGCAGGACTTCGACCGCGACTCGAACACGATCGAGGTGTTCGTCGCCCGCCTGCGCCGCAAGCTGCCGCCGCAGGCGATCGAGACCGTGCGCGGGCTCGGCTACCGGCTGGTGGCGGTCGAGTGAACGCGGCCGGCCACGCCCGGGCGCCGTCGCTGCGCCGGCGCCTGCTCGCGGCGACGCTCGGTGCCGGCGGTGTCGCGCTCCTGCTGGCCGGCGTGCTGCTCGCCGGGCTGTTCCGCGACCACGTCGCGAGCCAGTTCGCGGCCACGCTCGTGGCGCAGCTCGATCAGGTGACCGCGCGCCTGGAGTTCGACGCCGCGGGCGAGCCGCGGCTCGACGCGCGCACGCTGTCCGACCCGCGTTGGTCGCGCCCCTATTCGGGCCTGTATTGGCAGGTCGACGCCGTCGGGAGCGACGGCACCGCGGCGCGGCGCGGCGCGCTGCGCTCGCGCTCGCTGTGGGACGCGGTGCTGCAGGCGCCGGCCGACCGGCTCGCCGACGGCGCGGTGCACGTGCACGAGGTCGCCGGGCCGAGCGGCGAGCCGCTGCTGCTCGTCGAACGCACCGTCCGGCCCGAGACGGACGGCGCGGCGGCGTGGCGCCTCGTCGTCGCCGGCGATCTGCGCGAGACCGAGGCCGCGGTGCGGCGGTTCAACGGCGTGCTCGCGGCGTCGCTCGGCGCGCTCGGGGCGCTGCTCGCGGCGGCGGGGTGGGCGCAGGTGGCGGTCGGGCTGGCGCCGCTGCGCCGGCTGCAGCAGCGGCTGGCCGCCGTGCGCGAAGGCCGTGCGCAGCGGCTCGACGCCCACGTGCCGCTCGAGGTGCGCCCGCTCGTCGACGACTTCAACGCCGTGCTCGACCGCAACGCCGAGATCGTCGAGCGCGCGCGCACGCAGGCCGGCAACCTGGCGCACGCGGTCAAGACGCCGCTGGCGGCGATGCGGCAGGCCGCCGCCTCCGGCGGCACGGCGGCCGAACTCGCGGCGCTGGTGCGCGAGCAGGTCGACGTCGCGCAGCGCCACGTCGACTGGCACCTCGCGCGCTCTCGCGCCGCCGCCACGCAGGGCCTGCCCGGCACGCGCACCGACGTCGCGCCGGTCGTCGCCGGCCTGCTGCGCGTGATGGCGAAGGTGCACGCCGAGCGCGGCCTGGCGTTCGTGGCCGATCCCGTGGCCGCCGACTGCCGCTTCGCCGGCGAGGCGCAGGACCTGCAGGAGATGCTCGGCAACGTGCTCGACAACGCCTGCAAGTGGGCGCGCCGCGAGGTGCACGTGGCCGCGCGCACCGAGGTCACCGGCGCCGGCCGGCGGCTCGTCGTGATGGTCGAGGACGACGGCCCGGGCATCGCGCCCGAGCGGCTCGCCGCGGCGACGCAGCGCGGCGCGCGGCTGGACGAATCGGTGCCCGGCAGCGGGCTCGGGCTGGCGATCGTCGACGAGCTGGTGCGGATGTACGGCGGCCGCCTCGCGCTCGCGCCGGCGCCGAAGGGCGGGCTGCGCGTCGAGCTCACGTTGCCGGCGGCTTGAGGCGGGCCGCGGCGATGGCATCATCCGGATCCCCCGTCGATTCCCCGCGCTGATGAAGCTCGCTCCCCTCGGTCTGCTCGTGGCCGCGCTCGTCGCGGCGCCGGCCGCCTTCGCGCAGGCCGCGCCGAAGACGCTGTCGCTCGGCGACGGCAGCGCCACCGGCCCGCTGCTCACGCGCGACGAGCTGCGCGCGTGCCTGCAGCGCCAGACCTCGCTCAACGAGCGCCGCCAGACGCTCGAGCGCGAGCGTGCGGCCAGCGACGACGAGCGCGCCGCGATCGAGCGCGACGGCGAAACCCTGAAGGCCGAGGCCGAGGCGCTGGACAAGCAGCGCGAGGTGCTCGACGACCTGGCCCGCCGCTCGCGCCAGCTCAACGAGCGGATCGCCGACTGGAACAGCCGCTCGCAGCAGTTCGCCGCGATGCCCCGCAGCGGCCCGGCGGCCGACCGCCAGCGCCGCCAGCTCGAGACCGAGCGCCAGCAGCTCGACGCCGAGGTGCAGGCGATGCAGGCCGAGCAGCAGGCCAAAGTCGCCGACATCGAGGCCCAGGTGGCCGCGCACCGCGAACGCGTCGCCCGCCGCGACGCCCGCGCCGCGCGCTGGAACAGCGACCACGCGGCGCTGGCCGAACGCTCGCGCGCGCTGCAGGCCGAGCGCGACGACTGGGTGGGCAGCTGCGGCAACCGGCGCTACCGCGAAGACGACGAGATCGCGATCCGGCGCGGGCAGTAGCGTCGCGCCGGCGTTCGCGTCGCCCGGCGACGCGGGCGGCCGGCGGGCCGCGGCCGTCGCCGGCCGGTCATCGGGCGGCGGCGACAATGCGGTCGATGCCGCGCCACCCGGACCGCCTCGTCGCCCTGCAGGGGGCGCGCAACTTCCGCGACCTCGGCGGATACGCCGGCCACGACGGCCGCCCGCTGCGCTGGCGCACGCTGTTCCGCTCCGACCACCTCGGCGCGCTGACCGAAGCCGACCGCGCCACGCTGGCGCGCCTGGGCCTGGCGCGCGCGTTCGACTTC
This sequence comes from uncultured Burkholderiaceae bacterium, assembly GCA_938022295.1. Lineage (GTDB taxonomy): Bacteria > Pseudomonadota > Gammaproteobacteria > Burkholderiales > Burkholderiaceae_C > Calidifontimicrobium. The sequence continues at coordinate 724 of CALIDR010000337.1, read as the reverse complement.
CGCGGCCGCGCCGAGCGCGCCGCGCGGCCGTACGAGCTGCCCGGCGTCGTGCAGCACCCGCTGCCGATCGAGCCGGTCGTCGTGCAGCGGATGCAGGACCTGGTGGCCGCCGGCCAGACGCTGACCGGCCCGGTCGTCGAGCGGCTGATGAAGGACCTCTACCGTGCCCTCGTCACCGACCAGGCCGACGTCTTCGCCGAGCTGTTCGCGCACCTGCTCGACGCGCGCGAAGGCGCCTCGGTGCTGCACTGCACGGCCGGCAAGGACCGCACCGGCTTCGCGGTGGCGCTGATCCTGCTCGCCCTCGGCGTCTCGCGCGAGCAGGTGCTCGCCGACTACCTGCTGACCAACGAGCTGCTGACGCCGCCGGCGCTGCCGGCCACCCGCACCCCGCCCGAGGCGCTGCAGGTGCTGTGGCGCGTGCAGCAGGACTTCCTCGACGCCGCGCTGCACGCCGTCGACGCCGACCACGGCGGCATCGAGCGCTACCTGCGCGAGCGCCTGGGCGTGAGCGACGCCGCCCGCCGCACGCTCGCGGCGCGCTACCTGGAGCGCGGCTGACGCCCGTGCCGTCGCGGCGCGCCTATTGAGGCGGCAGTGAAGTGTTGAACTCAAGCGGCGTACCGGACAGGCTCGTGCTCGAAGTAGCGCCTGATGCGCTCGGGCTGTCGCTGAACGCTGCGCAGGTGTCTGGCGGCGGCCTTGACCAGTTGCAGCTTCGTCC
>CALIDR010000336.1 GCA_938022295.1 uncultured Burkholderiaceae bacterium | reverse complement strand
CGCTCGCGGTCGACGTCGATCAGCACCAGCGCCGCACCGCGGGCGGCGAAGTGCTGTGCCACCGCGCGCCCCAGATGGCCGGCGGCGCCGGTCAGCAGCACGGTCCTGTTCGCGAAATCCATCGTCGTCTCCCGTCGTCGGTCGGCATTGTGCGGCCGTCAGCCCGCGCCGAGCGCGGCGGCGACGGTGTCGCCGTAGGCCGCCATCTCGAAGTCGCGCGCCGAGACGCCGCCGGCGTCGTGGGTCGTCCACGCCACCGTCACGTGGCGGTGGACGTTGTGCCACTCGGGATGGTGGTCGCGCGCCTGGGCGCGGATCGCCACCGCGGCCATGAACGCGAACGCGCGCTCGAAGTCCGCGAAGGCGTGGTCGCGGATCAGCGCGCCGCGCACGGCGTCGTGGCGCCAGCCGGGGTGCCCGGCCAGCCAGCGCGCGATCGTGGCGTCGTCGGCGGCCGTCATGCGCCGGTCCTCGCCGGCAGCACGGTGGCCACGCAGTCGCCGAAGCCGATGCGGCGGAAGCCGTCGCGCGCGCAGTGGCCGCGCAGGATCACGGCGTCGCCGTCCTCGACGAAGGTGCGCTGCTCGCCGTGGGCCAGGCGCAGCGGCTCGGCGCCGCCGCGCGTGAGTTCGAGCAGCGAGCCGGCTTCCTCGTGGCGGGGGCCCGACTGCGTGCCCGAGCCGAACAGGTCGCCCGTGCGCAACGCACAGCCGTTGACCGTGTGGTGGGCGACGAGCTGCGCGAGCGTCCAGTACGCGTCGGCGAAGTTCGACGCCGCCAGGCGCTGCGCCGGCAGCCCGGCGTCGCGCATCGCCGCCGTGCGCAGCCAGACCTCGAGCGTCAGGTCGACGGCGCCGGCGGCGCGGTTCGCATCGCTGTCGAGGTACGGCAGCGGCGGCGGGTCGTCGGCGCCGCGGGCGAGCGGTGCGCGGAAGGGGGCGAGTGCCTCCATCGTGACGATCCACGGCGACACCGTGGAGGCGAAGTTCTTCGACAGGAACGGGCCCAGCGGCTGGTACTCCCACGCCTGCAGGTCGCGCGCGCTCCAGTCGTTGAAGAGGGTGATGCCGAACAGGTGCGCCTCGGCGCCGTCGATCGCCACCGGCTCGCCCATCGCGTTGCCGCGGCCGACGAAGGCGCCGACCTCGACTTCGTAGTCGAGCCGCGCCGAGGGGCCGAAGCGCGGGGCCGGCTCGCCGGCCGCCTTGGTCTGCCCGCGCGGGCGGTGCAAGGCGTGGCCGCTCGCGCGCACCGTCGACGCGCGGCCGTGGTAGCCGATCGGCACCCAGCGGTAGTTCGGCAGCAGCGGCGCGTCGGGGCGGAACAGCCGCCCGACCGCGGTGGCGTGGTGGATGCTGGTGTAGAAGTCCGTGACGTCGCCGATCTCGCACGGCAGCCCGAGCTCGACGGCGGCGATCGGCCGCAGCGCGTCGCGCAGCGCGGCCTGGCGCGGCTGGTCGGCGCGCAGCGCGCGCTGGATCAGCCGGCGCAGCGCGTGGCGTTCGGCGAGGTCGGCACTCATCAGGCGCGCCATGTCGGGGTGTTCGATCAGGCCGGCGGCCTGCAGGTCGAGCACCTGGTCGCCGATCGCCACGCCGATGCGCCACGGCTCGTCGGCCGTGCGGCGAAAGCGCCCGTAGGGCAGGTTCTGCAGCGGGAAGTCGCTCGCCGGGTCGTTGGCCGACTCGACCCAGCTCTCGAGCGCCGGGTCGTGCGTGTCGTCGATGGCATGCGGGCTCATGCGGCGAACTCGCTTTCGTGCAGGAACGCGGCGTGCTTCGGCGCGCGCTTGGTGCGCGACCACTCGTCGAGCATCGCCCACTTGACGGCGTCGAGCCGCGCGAGTTGCTCGGCCTCGGCCGGGTCCGGGCACGCGAGCTCGACGCGGTGGCCGTTGGGGTCGAAGCAGTAGATCGAGTGGAACACGCCGTGGTCGGTGACGCCGAGCACGTCGACGCCTTCGGCCTCGAGGTGCGCCTTGAACGCGAGCAGCGTCGCGCGGTCCTTCACCTTGAAGGCGATGTGCTGCACCCACTCGGGCGTGTTCGGGTCGCGGCCCATCGGCGGCTGCGTGGGCAGCTCGAAGAACGCGAGCACGTTGCCGTCGCCGGCGTCGAGGAAGACGTGCATGTACGGGTCCGGCGCCTTCGTCGAGGGCACGCGGTCCTCGGCGATCGCGAGCACGAAGTCCATCTTCAGCTTGTCGCGGTACCAGAGCACCGTCTCCTTCGCGTCGCGGCAGCGGTAAGCGACGTGGTGGATCCTGTCGATCTTCATCGGTGCGCCTTCCGGTCAGACGAGCTGGTCGAGCGCGATCGCGAACGCCGTGCTCGCCAGCAGCGTGGGCTGCGAGCGGCGCGCGTGGCAGCGCTCGAGCGCGGCGGCCACGGTGGCCGAGACGTCGCCGAAGATCGCCTCGTCGGAGATCTCGACGTCGCCTTGCATCAGGAACGCGAAGGCGCGCGCCATGCCGCAGTTGGCGACGAAGTCGGGGATCACGGCCACGCGCTGGTCGGCGTGTTCGTAGGTCGGGCCGTAGAAGATCTCGCGGTCGGCGAACGGCACGTTGGCGCCGCTGCTCACCACTTCCAGGCCGGTGGCGACCATGCGGTCGACCTGCTCGCGGGTGACGAGGCGCGACGCCGCGCAGGGCAGGAAGATCTCGGCGCCGAGGCCCCAGATGCGCGCGTCGACGTCGGCGAACGGGCGCATGCCCGCGGTGCGCAGCGCGTTGCCGTTCTTGGTCAGGAACAGCTCGCGCACCTGCCCCACGTCGTAGCCCTCGACGTCGAACAGCCCGCCGTCGCGGTCGATGATGCCCACCACCTTGGCGCCCGCGCGCGCCAGGTAGTACGCCGCCGCCGAGCCGACGTTGCCCCAGCCCTGCACGATCACGCGCTTGCCGCGCACGTCGCCGCCGTAGATGCGGTAGTGGTGCAGCACCGATTCGGCCACGCCCCAGCCCGTGATCAGGTCGGCGACGACGAACTTGCGCTCGACCGACGGCGTGAACCGCGCGTCCTCGACGACCTTCTTGACGCCCAGCCGCAGCTGGCCGACCTTCTGGATGCGCTGGCTCTCGCTCGGCTGGAAGTGGCCGTTGACGACGCCTTCCTGCGGGTGCCACAGGCCGTAGCTCTCGGTGATCGGGATCACCTCGTGCACCTCGTCGACGTTGAGGTCGCCGCCGGTGCCGTAGTAGGTCTTCAGCAGCGGCGCGACCGCCGCGTACCAGCGGCGCAGCACGCCGGCCTTGCGCGGGTCGGCGGGGTCGAAGTCGATGCCCGACTTCGCGCCGCCGATCGCCGGGCCCGAGACGGTGAACTTGACTTCCATCGTCTTGGCCAGCGACTCGACCTCGTGGCGGTCGAGGCCCTTGCGCATGCGCGTGCCGCCGCCGGCGGCGCCGCCGCGCAGCGAGTTGATCACGACCCATCCGCGGGCTTCGGTCTCGCGGTCGTGCCACTCGAACACGATCTCGGGGGCCTTGGTCTCGAAACGCTTCAACAGATCCTTCATTCCAGTCTCTCGCACGTGAGGTGTATGGGTGCGCGGCCCTCAGACCGCGCTTCGTGGGTCATGCTGGAGCCCCTCCCGGAGGGAGCTCGGGGGAGCGGTGTGTTCAGCGAGGCTGCTGGCCGCTCATGCGGCCAGCAGCAGCTTGTCGTCGTCGAGCTGCTCGCCGCGGGTCTTCTCGAACATGTGCAGCAGATCCTCGACGCTCATCGTGTGGCGCTGCGGGCCCTCGACGTCGAGCACGACGCGGCCCTGGTGCAGCATCACGGTGCGGCTGCCGTAGTCCAGCGCCTGGCGCATGCTGTGCGTGACCATCATCGCGGTGAGCTTGCCCTCGTCGACGATGCGCGCCGTCAGCTCGAGCACGAAGGCGGCCGTCTTCGGGTCGAGTGCCGCCGTGTGCTCGTCGAGCAGCAGGATGCGCGACGGCTGCAGCGACGCCATCAGCAGGCTCACCGCCTGCCGCTGCCCGCCCGAGAGCAGCCCGATGCGGTCGCCGAGCCGGTTCTCGAGGCCGAGCCTGAGCATCGCGAGCTTGTCGCGGAACAGCTCGCGCAGCTCGCGGTTCAGCGCGAAGCCGGGGCCACAGCGCTGGCCGCGCTTGACGGCCAGGGCCATGTTCTCCTCGATCGTCAGCGCCTCGCAGGTGCCGGCCATCGGGTCCTGGAACACGCGGGCCACGAGCCCGGCGCGGGCCCAGGCCGGCACGCGCGTGACGTCGCTGCCGTCGATCTCGATCGTGCCGGCGTCGACGAACAGGTCGCCGCTGACGGCGTTGAGGAACGTCGACTTGCCGGCGCCGTTGGAGCCGATGACGGTGACGAACTGGCCGGTGGGGATCTCCAGGCTCAGGCCGCGCAGCACGTGGTTCTCGATCGGGGTGCCGGGGTTGAACGTCAGTTCGAGGTCGGTGGCGCGCAGCATCTCAGCGGGCTCCCTGCGGTTGGGGTCGGACGGGCGTGGCGGCAGCCGGGCGGCGCGGCGCCAGGCGGCGCTTGAGCTGCGGCACCAGCAGCGCTAGGCCGACGAGGACGGCGGTGACCAGGTTCAGGTCCTGCGCCTGCAGGCCCATGAAGTCGGTGTTCAGCGCCGCGGCGATGAAGAAGCGGTACAGCAGCGCGCCGACGACGACCGCCAGCGTCGTGATCCAGATCCGGCGCGCGGGCATCAGCGTCTCGCCGATGATCACCGCGGCCAGGCCGATCACGATCGTGCCGATGCCCATCGAGATGTCGGCGCCGCCTTGCGTCTGCACGAACAGCGCCCCGGCCAGCGCGACGAGGGCGTTCGACAGCGCCAGCGCGCCGAGCGTGTAGCCGTCGGTGCCGATGCCCTGGGCGCGCGCCATGCGCGGGTTGCCGCCGGTGGCGCGCATCGCCAGCCCGCTCGACGACGCGAAGTACAGGTCGATGCCGACCTTGGCGACGACGACGACGACGAGCAGCAGCAGCGGCTTGAACCACATCTCGGGGATCGCCGCGACCGCCAGCGCGCCGAACACGGTGGGCTCGCCGATCAGCGCGACGTTGGGCTTGCCCATGATGCGCAGATTCACCGAGTACAGCGCGATCATCACCAGGATGCTCGCCAGCAGCTGCATGATGCGCAGCCGCACGTGGAGGTAGGCGGTGAGCCAGCCGGCCATCGCGCCGGCGGCGATGGCGGCGGCGGTGGCGACGAAGGGGTCGGTGCCGGCGACGATCAGCGCCGCGGCGACCGCGCCGCCGAGCGGGAAGCTGCCGTCGACGGTGAGGTCGGGGAAGTTGACGATGCGAAACGACAGGTAGACGCCGAGCGCGACCAGTCCGAAGATCAGACCGATCTCGATCGCGCCCAGGGTGGCGAACAGCGACATGGGGGAATACCTCGGGCAACGGGGGGCCGGGCGCACGCGCGGCGCGCCGGGCGGGTGTAGCGGAAGGGGCCGCCGCGCGGCGGCAGCCGGCGCCTACTTGACGACGACCTTCGCCGCCTTGACGAGGTCTTCGGCCAGCGTCAGGCCCTGGCGCTGCGCGGCGGCAGGGTTGACGTGCAGTTCGAACGTCTGGCTGACCTGGGCGGGGATGCTGCCCGGCGCCTCGCCGTTGAGCACGCGCACGACGAGCCTGCCGGTCTGGCGGCCGAGGTCGTAGTAGTTCAGGCCCAGCGCCGCGACGGCGCCGCGCTTGACGGCTTCGGTGTCGGCGGCGACGACCGGCAGCTTGGCCTGCTGGGCGACGCGCACGATGCCCTCGAAGGCCGACATCACGTTGTTGTCGGTCGGCGCGTAGATCACGTCGGCCTTGCCGACCAGGCTCTGCGCAGCGCCCGGCACGTCCACCGTGCGCGACGCGGCGGCCTCGACGAGCACGAGGCCGGCGGCCGGCGCGGCCTTCTTCAGCGCCTCGACGATCGCCACCGAGTTGGCCTCGCCCGGGCTGTAGATCACGCCGACGCGTTTGGCGGCGGGCACGACCTGCTTGATCAGCTCGAGGTGCCTGGCCAGCGGCGACATGTCCGACACGCCGGTGACGTTGCCGCCGGCGGCGTCCCAGCCCTTGACGAGCTTGGCGGCCACGGGGTCGGTGACGGCGCTGAAGACGACCGGGATGTCGCGCGTGGCGGCCACCACGGCCTGCGCCGACGGCGTGGCGATCGCGACGATCACGTCGGGGCGGTCACCGACGTACTTGCGCGCGATCTGCGCCGCGGTGCCGGTGTTGCCCTGCGCGCTCTGGTAGTCGAAGCGCAGGTTCCTGCCGGGCTCGAAGCCGGCGGCCTTCAGCTCGTCGCGCACGCCGTCGCGGGCGGCGTCGAGGGCGGGGTGTTCGACGATCGCGGTGACGGCCACCGTCTTCGTGTTCGACGCCACGGCAGGCGTGAAGGCGAGGGCGGCGGCGAGCGCGGCGTGCAGCGGCAGCAGGGCCAGGGTGCGGCGAGTCGGGCGGGCGGGCAGGGCAGGCATGGGGTCTCCTCGGTGATCCTCGTGGGATCGGGGTCGGCTGGGGCTCGCAGCGGGGCCGGCGCGGCTGGCGCCGGCCCCTTCGGATCGCCGCCACGGGTGGTGGCGACGGGTGAAATTGTCGAACGTCAAGTGCACAATTGCTTTGCATCCGACGCCCGGGAATGCCCCGAAACCAGAAACGACGTTGCACTAGAACGCCATCAAAGGAGAGATCCTTGTACGCCCTTGATCTGGATCGAACCGACCGCCGCATCCTCGACTTCCTGCAGCGCCACGGCCGTGCGACCAACCTCGAGCTCGCCGAGGCGGCGAGCCTGTCGCCGGCGCAGTGCCACCGCCGCCACCGGCGGCTCGAGGCGCTCGGCGTCATCGCCGGCTACGAGACGCGGCTCGACGCCGTGCGGCTCGGCTTCGGCGTCGTCGCCTTCATCCACGTCGCGATGGAGAAGGGCCACATCCGCGAGATCCCGAAGTTCAAGGACCTCGTCGCCGAGCTGCCCGAGGTGCTCGAGTGCTATTCGGTGACCGGCGACTTCGACTACGTCGTCAAGGTCGTCGCGCGCGACCTGAAGTCGCTGTCGGACTTCCTGATGCGCTCGCTGATGCGCCTGCCCGGCGTCACCGGCGTGCGCTCGAGCGTGTGCCTCGACGAGATCAAGTGCACCACCGCATTGCCGCTGCCCACCTGAGCGCCGCCGGCCTGCGACAATCGCGGGTTCCGGGAACGACCCCAGGCGCGCTGCCATGACGACCGCCCGCACGCTGTACGACAAGCTCTGGGACGACCACGTCGTCCACACCGAGGACGACGGCACGTCGATCCTCTACATCGACCGCCACCTCGTGCACGAGGTGACGAGCCCGCAGGCCTTCGAGGGGCTGCGGCTGGCCGGGCGCAAGCCGTGGCGCACGAGCTCGATCGTCGCCACCGCCGATCACAACACGCCCACCACCGGCTGGGAACGCGGCTACGACGGCATCGCCGACCCGGTGAGCAAGCAGCAGATCGTCACCCTCGACGCCAACATCAGGGCCTTCGGCGCCGCGGCGTACTTCCCGTTCCTCGACCGGCGGCAGGGCATCGTGCACGTGATCGGCCCCGAGAACGGCGCGACGCTGCCGGGCATGACGGTGGTGTGCGGCGACAGCCACACGAGCACGCACGGCGCGTTCGGCGCGCTGGCGCACGGCATCGGCACGAGCGAGGTCGAGCACGTGCTGGCCACCCAGACGCTGCTGGCCAAGAAGGCGAGGAACATGCTCGTGCGCGTCGAGGGCGCGCTGCCGCGCGGCTGCACCGCGAAGGACATCGTGCTCGCGATCATCGGCAAGATCGGCACCGCCGGCGGCACCGGCTACACGATCGAGTTCGGGGGCAGCGCGATCCGCGCGCTGAGCATGGAAGGGCGGATGACGGTGTGCAACATGGCGATCGAGGCCGGCGCGCGCGCCGGGCTGGTCGCGGTGGACGACAAGACGATCGAGTACGTCAAGGGCCGGCCGTTCGCGCCGGGCACCGACCGCCGCAGCGGCCGCTTCGTCGGCGGCGCCGAGTGGGAGCAGGCGGTCGCGTACTGGCGCACGCTGCACTCCGACCCCGACGCGAAGTGGGACGCCGTCGTCGAGCTCGACGCGAGCCGGATCCGCCCGCAGGTCACCTGGGGCACGAGCCCGGAGATGGTCGCCTCGATCGAGGACCGCGTGCCCGACCCCGACCGCGAGAAGGACGCCGGCAAGCGCAACGCGATCGAGGCCGCGCTGCGCTACATGGGCCTGGAGCCGAACAAGCCGATCGCCGACATCCGCATCGACAAGGTGTTCATCGGCTCGTGCACCAACAGCCGCATCGAGGACCTGCGCGACGCGGCGGCCGTCGTGCGCAATGTCGGCGGCCGGATCGCGCCGAACGTCAAGCTCGCGCTGGTCGTGCCCGGCTCGGGCCAGGTCAAGGCGCAGGCCGAGCGCGAGGGGCTGCACGAGGTGTTCAAGGCCGCCGGCTTCGAGTGGCGCGAGCCCGGCTGCAGCATGTGCCTGGCGATGAACGCCGACCGGCTCGAGCCCGGCGAGCGCTGCGCGAGCACGAGCAACCGCAACTTCGAGGGCCGCCAGGGCGCCGGCGGCCGCACCCACCTCGTCAGCCCGGCGATGGCCGCCGCGGCGGCGCTGGCGGGGCATTTCGTCGACGTGCGCCGATTCAACTGAAGGAGCCTGGTGACATGAACAAGCTGCTGAACATCCTTGCGACCCTCGCCGCCGCGCTCGCGCTGGCCGGCTGCAACACCGTGGAAGGGGTGGGCAAGGACATCTCGAAGGCCGGTGACAAGATCGAAGACGCCGCCAAGAAGAACAAGTGAGCGGGCCGCCCCGATGCAAGCCTTCACCGTCCATCGGGGCCTCGTGGCGCCGATCGATCGCGAGAACGTCGACACCGACGCGATCATCCCGAAGCAGTTCCTGAAGTCGATCCAGCGCTCGGGCTTCGGCCCGAACCTGTTCGACGAGTGGCGCTACCTCGACCGCGGCGAGCCGGGGCAGGACCCGGCCACGCGCCGCCCGAACCCGGACTTCGTGCTCAACCAGCCGCGCTACCAGGGCGCGTCGATCCTGCTCGCGCGGCGCAACTTCGGCTGCGGCTCGAGCCGCGAGCACGCGCCGTGGGCGATCCAACAGTACGGGTTCCGCGCCCTGATCGCGCCGAGCTTCGCCGACATCTTCTTCACCAACTGCTTCAAGAACGGGCTGCTGCCGGTCGTGCTGCCCGAGTCGCAGGTCGCGCGCCTGTTCGACGAGGTGGCGGCGTTCGTCGGCTACACGCTGACGATCGACCTGCCGCGGCAGGTCGTCGTCAAGCCCGACGGCAGCGAGATGCCGTTCGAGGTCGAGCCCTTCCGCAAGCAGTGCCTGCTCAACGGCTGGGACGACATCGGCCTGACGCTGCGCCACGCCGACAAGATCCGCGCCTTCGAGGCGCAGCGGCTGGCCCGCATGCCCTGGCTCGACCAGCGGCTCGACGCCTGAGGAAAGACCCGACGATGAAGATCGCGATCCTGCCCGGCGACGGCATCGGCACCGAGATCGTCGCCGAGGCGGTCAAGGTGCTGCGCGCGCTCGAGCTGCCGCTCGAGATGGAGAGCGCGCCGGTGGGCGGTGCCGCCTACGAGGCACACGGTCACCCGCTGCCCGAGTCGACGCTGAACCTCGCGAAGGCCGCCGACGCGATCCTGTTCGGCGCCGTCGGCGACTGGAAGTACGACAAGCTCGAGCGCCACCTGCGCCCGGAGCAG
>CALIDR010000335.1 GCA_938022295.1 uncultured Burkholderiaceae bacterium | reverse complement strand
ATCGTCGCCAACGCGTCGAACATGCCGGTGGCCGCGCGCGAGGCGAGCATCTACGCCGCCGTCACGGTGGCCGAGTACTTCCGCGACCAGGGGCTGCACGTCGCGCTGATGGCCGACTCGACCAGCCGCTGGGCCGAGGCGCTGCGCGAGGTCTCGGGGCGCCTCGGGGAGCTGCCCGGCGAGGCCGGCTACCCGGCGTACCTGAGCTCGCGGCTGGCGGAGTTCTACGAGCGCGCGGCGCGCGTGACGACGCTCGCCGGGGCCGACGCGTCGCTGACGATCATCGGCGCCGTGAGCCCTCCGGGCGGCGACTTCTCGGAGCCGGTGACGAGCCACACGAAGCGCTACGTCGGTTGCTTCTGGGGGCTCGACCGCGAGCGCGCGCAGGCGCGCTTCTACCCGGCGATCCACCCGCTGCAGTCGTACGCCGTCGACGCCGCGCCCTTCGCGCCGTGGTGGACCGCGCACGGCAACGCCGAGTGGCTCGCGCAGCGCGAGCGGCTGCTCGAGCTGCTCGAGCAGCAGGCGCACCTCGAGCGCATGGCGCGCATCGTCGGCAAGGACGCGCTGCCGCCGGCGCAGCAGCTCACGCTCGCCGCCGCCGAGCTCGTCAACGAGGCGCTGCTGCGGCAGTCGGCGTTCTCGCCGGTCGACCGCTACTGCTCGCCAGCGCGTCAGAGCGAGATGCTGCGCCTCGTGATGCGCTTCGTCGCGCTCGCGCGCGAGGCGCTCGAGCGCGGCGCGAAGCCCGAGCAGATCGTCGCGCTGCCGGTGCACCGGCGGCTGCAGCGCATGGGCGAGGAGATCGGCGAGGACGCGCTCGAGCGCTTCGCCGAGCTGTGGCCGCAGCTCGAACGCGAGCTGGCCGCGATCGGCACGCCGGCCACCGTGGCCACCGGCGGCGGAGCACGCGATGTGGGCTGAGCTCGCCGCCCGCGGCACCGCGCAGCGCGTCGACGGGCCGCTGCTGTTCCTGCGCCGCAACGTCGAGGTCACGCTCGGCGAGGCGGTCGAGGTGCGGCTCGACGATACGCCCGACGAGCCGCCGCGGCTGGGCCGCGTGACCGGGCTCGACGAGACGACGATCGTCGTCGAGGTGCTCGAGAGCACGCGCGGGCTGAGCCTGCCGCGGCTGGCGGTGCGCTTTCGCGGCGAGCCGCTGCGCCTGGCCGTGGGCCCCGGCCTGCTCGGGCGCGTGTTCGACGGCGTCGGCCGCCCGGTCGACGGCGGGCCGCCGGTGGCCGCGCACGCGCGCCGGCGCATCGACGCGCCGGCGCTGAACCCGGCGCAGCGCGCGCTGCCCCGCGACTTCATCGAGACCGGCGTCTCGGCGATCGACCTGACCAACAGCCTGATCCGCGGCCAGAAGCTGCCGATCTTCTCCGGCGGCGGGCTGCCGCACGACCGGCTGGCGATCGAGATCGCGCGCCACGCGCGGCTGCGCGGCGGCGACGAGGCCGGCTTCGCGATCGTGTTCGTCGGCATCGGCGTCTCGCACGACGCCGCGCACGCGTTCCGCCGCGCGATGGAGGACTCGGGCGCGCTCGGCCACACCGCGATGTTCCTGAACCTGGCCAGCGAGCCGAGCCCGCAGCGGCTGCTGACGCCGCGCGTGGCGCTGACGGCAGCCGAGCACCTCGCGTTCGACGAGGGCCGCCACGTGCTCGTCGTGATGACCGACATGACGAACTACTGCGAGGCGCTGCGCGAGGTTTCGGCCAGCCACGGCGAGATCCCGAGCCGCAAGGGCTACCCCGGCTACATGTACTCGGACCTGGCGACGATCTTCGAGCGCGCCGGCTCGGCGCAGGGCGCGCGTGGCACCGTCACGCAGCTGCCGATCCTGACGATGCCCGGCGACGACATCGGCCACCCGATCCCCGACCTGACGGGCTACATCACGGAAGGCCAGATCGTGCTCGACCGCGCGCTCGACCACCGCGGCGTGTACCCGCCGATCCACGTGCTGCCGAGCCTGTCGCGGCTGTTCGACCAGGGCACTGGCGAGGGCTTCACGCACGCCGACCACCCGGCGCTCGCCCACCAGCTGTTCGCCGCCTACGCGAAGGCGGTGCGCGTGCGGCTGCTGGCGAGCGTCGTCGGCCTCGAAGGGCTGACGGCGACCGACCGCCTGCTGCTCGCGTTCGCCGACCGCTTCGAGCGCGAGCTCGTCGCGCAGGACGGGCCGCGCAGCCTCGAAGCGAGCATGGCGATCGGCTGGCGGCTGCTCGCGACGCTGCCGCGAGGCGAGCTGACGCGGCTGAACGACGCCCAGATCGCGCGCCACGTGACCCCGCTGGCGACGCCGCACGGCGATGGCTGAGACCGGCGCCGCGACGCGCAGCGCCGCGCTCGCGCTCGCCGACGAGCGCGCGCTGATGCGCGAGGGCCACCGCTTCCTCGACGAGAAGCGCATGCTGCTGGCCGGCGAGACGCTGCGCCAGCTGCGCGCGCACGAGGCGCTCGAAGCGCAGCTGGTCGGGGCGACCGCCGCCGCGCGCGAGGCGCTGCGCCGCGCGCTGCACCGCCACGGGCTCGAGGGGCTGCAGGCGTACCCCGGCGCGACGCTCGACGCCGGCGCGCTGCGCGTCGACGGCGAGCGCTTCCTC
>CALIDR010000334.1 GCA_938022295.1 uncultured Burkholderiaceae bacterium | reverse complement strand
GGTGCGGGCGAACTGTGTGGCGGCGAGCAGCGGAGGTCCGGGGTCGGCGCGCGTGAGCGCGCTTCATGATCGAACTCGCGGCGGTTGTCCGAGCGCAGCGACCGCAGGGAGCGCAGCGAGTTCTGCCGCGCGACCCCGGGCCGAGCAGCGCAGCGAAGTCGTCGCGCAGCGACGACCGCCACAGTGTGAGCCCGCAGCGGGTGCCGCCTGGCGCGATGCCGCGACCGCTGCAAGTCATCAGAAGACCTGACCTTCACGAAGGCCCGCAACGGGCCGACATCAGTCGTTCATTCGCCGTTGATCGACCGTTAAGGCGTCTCAGCGCCGCATCTGCGCCGGCAGCCAGGTCACGAGCTCGGGGAACGCGTACAGCAGCCCGCAGGCGAGCACCATCAGGGCGAAGAACGGCGCGGTCACGCGCGCGATCCAGCCGATGTCGCGCCCCGTCATGCCCTGCAGCACGAACAGGTTGAAGCCCACCGGCGGCGTGATCTGCGCCATCTCGACGACGACGACGACGAAGATGCCGAACCAGATCAGGTCGATGCCGGCGCCCTGCACGGTGGGCAGGATCACGCCCATCGTCAGCACGACCATCGAGATGCCGTCGAGGAAGCAGCCGAGCAGGATGTAGAACAGCATCAGCGCCAGCAGCAGCTCGAGCTTCGACAGCCCGAGCGAGGCGATCCACTCGGCCAGGTGCCGCGGCAGCCCGATGTAGCCCATCGCCAGCGTCAGGAACGCCGCGCCGGCGAGGATCAGCGCGATCATGCAGTACAGGCGCAGGCCGCCGAACAGCGACTCGCGGAACGTGCGCCACGTCAGCGACCCCTGCAGCGCCGAGATCGCGAGCGCGCCGACGACGCCCAGCGCCGCCGCCTCGGTCGCGGTGGCGATGCCGCCGTAGATGCCGCCGAGCACGGCGACGATCAGCAGCACGACCGGGATCAGGTGGCGCGACTCGCGCAGCTTGCGCCCGAGCGTCAGGCCGGGGTCGGGCGGCGGCACGCGGTCGCGGTGCAGCGCGGCCCACACCGCCAGGTAGCCCGAGAAGAGCAGGGCGATCGTCAGGCCCGGCACGACGCCGGCGATGAACAGCTGCGCGATCGAGACCTCGGCGCTGACGCCGTAGACGATCATGATGATCGACGGCGGGATCAGCAGCCCGAGCGTGCCGGCGCCGGCCAGCGAGCCGATCGTGATGCCGTCGGGGTAGCCGCGGCGCTTCAGTTCCGGCAGGCTCATCTTGCCGATGGTGGCCACCGTGGCCGCACTCGACCCCGAGACGGCGGCGAAGATCGTGCAGCCGACGACGTTGGTGTGCAGCAGCCGCCCGGGCAGCGCCTGCATCCACGGCGCGAGGCCGCGGAACATGTCGCTCGAAAGGCGCGTGCGGAACAGGATCTCGCCCATCCAGACGAACAGCGGCAGCGCGGTCAGCGTCCAGCTCGACGACGCGCCCCAGATCGTCACCGCCATCGCGTCGCCGGCCGGGCGCGCGCTGAACAGCTGCATCGCGATCCACGCCACGCCCGACAGCGTCAGTCCGATCCAGACCCCGCTGCCGAGGATCAGGAACAGGCTCGCGACGAGCAGCGCGGTGATCGCGACGTCGCTCACCGCGGCCGACCCCGCCGCTGCCGGCCCCGGTCACTCATTGCGCAGCGCCTCGGCCGGCGTCGTCTGGCGGCGCCGCCCGCGCAGCTCGAGCACCAGCTCGTCGACGAACGCGATCGCGAGGATCACGCTGCCCGCGGCCATCGACAGCTGCGGGATCCACAGCGGCGTGGCGTCGTTGCCGGTCGAGATGTCGTTGAACTGGTGCGACTGCCACGCCAGCCTCACGCTGTAGAACGCCGCGAGCCCGGCGAGCAGCGTGCCCGCCGCGAGCGACCAGACCTCGAGCGCGCGCCGCGCGGCGCCGCGCGTGCGGTGCAGGACCAGCGTGACGCGGATGTGCTCGCCGCGCTTGAACGTGTGCGCCAGCGCCAGGAAGCCCGCGGCGGCCATCAGGTAGCCGGCGTAGGCGTCGGTGCCGGGCACGTGGAAGTGCAGCTGGCGGCCGGCGATCGACAGCAGCACCATCGCCAGCAGCCCGACGAGCGCGAGCGCCGCCAGCCACGCCGCACCGTCGTACAGCGCATCTAGCAGGCGGCGCATCGCGGGCGGGGGCGGGCAGGCCGTCGGGTTACTTGCGGTAGGCGTCCAGCAGCGCCTTGCCTTCGGGGCCGGCCTTGTCGAGCCACTCGGCGAGCATCGTCTGGCCGACCTTCTGCATGTCGGCCTTCAGCTGCTCCGAAGGCGGCAGGATCTGCATGCCGTTGGCCTTGAGCTTCTCCAGCGTCTCGGTGTTGACCTGGCGGCTCGCGGCCCAGCCGCGCGCCTCGGCGTCGGCGGCGGCCTTCAGCACCGCGTCCTGCGTCGGCTTGTCCAGCGCGTCGAACGCGCGCCTGTTGACGATCACGGCGTTCTTCGGCAGCCAGGCCTGGGTGTCGTAGTAGAACTTCAGGTGCTCGTAGAGCTTGCTGTCGACACCGGTGGCGCCGGAGGTCATCGTGCTCTCGACCACGCCGGTGGCCAGCGCCTGCGCGAGCTCGGCGGCCTGCACCGTCACCGGCTGCGCGCCGACGAGCTCGGCGATGCGCGACGTGGCCGGGCTGTAGGCGCGCCACTTCACGCCGCGCAGGTCGGCCGCGGAGTTGATCGGCTTCTTCGCGTAGACGCCCTGCGGCGGCCAGGGCACCGCGTACAGCACCGTCATGCCCTGCTCGGCGAGCTTCTTGTCGAGCAGCGGCTTCTGCGCCTGCCACAGCTTCATCGCGTCGTCGTAGCTCGTGGCGAGGAACGGGATGCCGTCGGCGCCGAAGGGCTGCCACTCGTTCTGGAAGTTCACGAGCAGGATCTCGCCGATCTGCGCCTGCCCGCCCTGCACGGCGCGCTTGATCTCCGGCGCCTTGAACAGCGACGCGTTGGCGTGCACCGTGATCTTCAGCTTGCCGCCGGTGGCCTTGTCGACGTCGTCGGCGAACTGCTGCAGGTTCACGCTGTGGAAGTTGGTCGCCGGATAGGCCGCGGGCAGGTCCCACTTGACCTGGGCGTGGACGGCGGAGGCGGCCGCCAGCGCGGCGGCGGCGAGCAGGGCGGGCAACGGCTTCATCGGTTCTCCTTGGAGGTGCTCACGCACGGTGCGTGCGCGGGGCGCAAGCATCGCCCGTGCCACGCCGCGCCGGCTTCAGGGTTTGCCAGCACGCAGGCCGCGCTGCGGTAGGCTCCGCGCTTCGCATGCAGCGGGCGGCGAGGCCGCCCGGCCCCCACCATGACGAGCGAGCGCTGGCAGTTCTGGATCGACCGTGGCGGCACGTTCACCGACGTCGTCGGCCGGGCGCCGGGCGGCGCGCTGCGCACGCTGAAGCTGCTGTCGGACAACCCGGAGCACTACGACGACGCGGCGGTCGAGGGCATCCGCCGGCTGCTCGGGCTCGGCGCCGGCGAGCCGATCACCCCCGCGCGCGTCGAGTGCGTGAAGATGGGCACCACGGTAGCCACCAACGCGCTGCTCGAGCGCAAGGGCGAACGCACGCTGCTGGTGACGACGCGCGGCTTTCGCGACGCACTGCGCATCGCCTACCAGAACCGCCCGCGGCTGTTCGACCGCCACATCGTGCTGCCCGAGCTGCTGTACGAGCGCGTCGTCGAGGCCGACGAGCGCGTCGGCGCGCACGGCGACGTCGTCGCGCCGCTCGACGAGGCCGCGCTCGCGCAGGCCCTGGCCGCCGCGCACGCCGACGGGATCCGCGCCTGCGCGATCGTCTTCATGCACGGCTGGCGCCACACCGCGCACGAGGCGGCGGCGGCGCGCCTGGCGCACGACGCCGGCTTCACGCAGGTCAGCACCTCGCACGAGACGAGCCCGCTGATGAAGTTCGTCGCCCGCGGCGACACGACGGTCGTCGACGCGTACCTGAGCCCGATCCTGCGCCGCTACGTCGACCGGGTGGCCGCCTGCATGCCGGGCGTGCCGCTGCTGTTCATGCAGTCCGGCGGCGGCCTGACCGAGGCGCACCGCTTCCAGGGCAAGGACGCTATCCTCTCCGGCCCCGCCGGCGGCATCGTCGGCATGGTGCGCACCGCGCTCGCCGCCGGCCACGCGAAGGTGATCGGCTTCGACATGGGTGGCACGTCGACCGACGTCAGCCACTACGCCGGCGAGTTCGAGCGCGCGTTCGAGACCCAGGTCGCCGGCGTGCGGATGCGCGCACCGATGATGAGCATCCACACCGTGGCCGCCGGCGGCGGCTCGATCGTGCGCTTCGACGGTGCGCGGCTGCGCGTCGGCCCCGAGAGCGCCGGCGCGAACCCCGGGCCGGCGAGCTACCGCCGCGGCGGGCCGCTGGCGGTGACCGACGCCAACGTCATGCTCGGCCGCATCCAGCCGGCGCACTTCCCGGCCGTGTTCGGTCCGCACGGCGACCAGCCGCTCGACCGCGACGTCGTCGGGCGCCGCTTCGCCGAGGTCGCCGACGCGATGAGCCGCGCCACCGGCCGCACGGTCGGCGCCGAGGAGGTCGCCGCCGGCGCCCTGCGCATCGCGGTGCAGAACATGGCCAACGCGATCAAGCGCATCTCGGTGGCGCGCGGCTACGACGTCACGGCCTACACGCTGCAGTGCTTCGGCGGCGCCGGGGGCCAGCACGCGTGCGCGGTCGCCGACGCGCTCGGCATGACGCGCGTGTTCGTGCACCCGCTGGCGGGCGTGCTGTCGGCCTACGGCATGGGCCTGGCGGACCGGATCGCGATGCGCGAGGCCTCCGTCGAGCGGCCGCTCGACGAGGCGGGGCTGCAGGCCGCCGCGCGCCGTGCGGCCGAGCTCGCCGACGCGGCGGCGGACGAGCTCGTCGCGCAGGGCGTCGAGCGCGACGCGCTGCACGTGCACCACCGCGTGCACGTGCGCTACGCCGGCACCGACACCGCGCTCGTCGTGCCGCTGCCGATCGCGGCCGAACCCGACGAGGCGATCGCCGCGATCGGCGCCGACTTCGACGCCGCCTACCGCCAGCGCTTCGCCTTCCTGATGCCCGACCGCGCGCGCGTGATCGAGGCGGTGTCGGTCGAGGCCGTGGCCGCGGGCGAGCACCACGCCGAACCGGCGGCGGGCGACGCCGCGGCGCACGAGCCGCCGCCGCTCGAACGGGTGCGGATCTACGCGATCGACGACGACGCGCCGGGCTGGCGCGCGGCGGGCCTGTACCAGCGCGAGGGGCTGACGCCCTGCGCCGTGATCGCGGGCCCGGCGGTGATCGCCGAGCGCAACGCGACGACGGTCGTCGAGCCCGGCTGGCAGGCGCGGCTCACGGCCTGCGGCGCGCTCGAGCTCGCGCGCGTGCGGGAGCGCCCGACGCGCCACGCCGTGGGCACCGCGGCCGACCCGGTGATGCTCGAGGTGTTCAACAACCTGTTCATGAACATCGCCGAGCAGATGGGGCTGCGGCTGCAGAACACGGCGCATTCGGTCAACATCAAGGAGCGACTCGACTTCTCGTGTGCGCTGTTCGACGCTGAGGGGCAGCTGATCGCCAACGCGCCGCACATGCCGGTGCACCTGGGCTCGATGAGCGAGTCGATCAAGACGGTGATCGCGCGCAATCCGGGCATGCGCGCCGGCGACGTGTACGTGCTCAACGACCCGTACCACGGCGGCACCCACCTGCCCGACGTCACCGTCGTCACGCCGGTGTTCCTGCACGCCGGCGACGCGAAGCCGTCGTTCCACGTCGCCAGCCGGGGCCACCACGCGGACATCGGCGGCGCCACACCGGGCTCGATGCCGCCCTTCAGCCGCACGATCGACGACGAGGGCGTGCTGTTCGACAACTTCCTGCTCGTGCGCGACGGGCGGCTGCGCGAGGCCGAGCTGCGCGCGCAGCTGGCATCCGGAACGCACCCTGCGCGCAACCCCGAGCAGACGATCGCCGACCTGCGCGCGCAGATCGCGGCCAACGAGAAGGGCGTGCAGGAGCTGCGGGCGATGGTCGCCCAGTTCGGCCGCGCCACCGTCGACGCCTACATGCGCCACGTGCAGGACAACGCCGAGGAGAGCGTGCGCCGCGTCGTCACCGCCCTGAAGGACGGCGCGTTCGAACTGCCGCTGGACAACGGCGCCGTGATCCGGGTGAAGGTCACCGTCGACGCCGCCAAGCGCGAGGCGACGATCGACTTCACCGGCACGAGCGACCAGCTGCCCAACAACTTCAACGCGCCGAAGGCGGTCACGATGGCCGCCGTGCTGTACGTGTTCCGCACGCTCGTCGACGACGACATCCCGCTCAACGCCGGGTGCCTGAAGCCGCTGCACGTGATCGTGCCCGAGGGCTGCATGCTCAATCCGCGGCCGCCGGCGGCGGTGGTGGCGGGCAACGTCGAGACGTCGCAGTGCGTGACCAACGCGCTGTACGGCGCACTCGGCGCGATGGCCGCGGGCCCGTGCACGATGAGCAACTTCACGTTCGGCAACGAGCGCCACCAGTACTACGAGACGATCGCCGGCGGCTCGGGCGCCGGCGTGATCCGCGACGCCGAAGGCCGCGTCGTCGGCGGCTTCCCCGGCACCGCGGTCGTGCAGACGCACATGACGAACTCGCGCCTGACGGACCCCGAGGTGCTCGAGTTCCGCTTCCCGGTGCGGCTCGACGGCTATGCGATCCGCACCGGCTCGGGCGGGGCCGGGCGCTGGCCGGGCGGCGACGGCGGCGTGCGCCGCGTGCGCTTCCTCGAGCCGATGACGGCGTCGATCCTCAGCAACGGCCGCATCGTGCCGTCGTTCGGCATCGAGGGCGGGCACCCAGGTGCGGTTGGCGTCAACCGCGTCGAACGCGCCGACGGCCGCATCGAGCCGCTCGGCCACATCGGCTCGGTCGAGATGAGGCCCGGCGACGTGTTCGTGATCGAGACGCCGGGCGGCGGCGGGGCAGGGGTGCCGCCGCCGTCCTGAGGCTCAGGCCGCGGGTGGTGGCTCGACGTCGGCCCAGAGAAGGAAGTCGTCGGCACTCATGCGTGGCTTGAAAGCGGCTTGGCCCATTGCGGTGCCCCAGCAATGATGACGTCGACGCGAGTGTAGGGCGCGCGCAGGCGCTGCCTACAATGGCTCGCATGCCCGGCAGCACGTTCGGCGAACTGTTTCGCGTCACCAACTTCGGCGAGAGCCATGGCCCGGCGATCGGCTGCGTGATCGACGGCTGCCCGCCCGGGCTCGAGCTGTCGGAAGCCGACATCCAGCCCGACCTCGACCGCCGCCGCCCGGGCACGAGCCGCCACGTGACGCAGCGCAACGAGCCTGACGCGGTCGAGATCCTGTCCGGCGTCTACGAAGGGCGCACCACCGGCACGCCGATCGCGCTGCTGATCCGCAACGTCGA
The DNA here is from genome assembly GCA_938022295.1 of uncultured Burkholderiaceae bacterium. Lineage (GTDB taxonomy): Bacteria > Pseudomonadota > Gammaproteobacteria > Burkholderiales > Burkholderiaceae_C > Calidifontimicrobium. The sequence continues at coordinate 980 of CALIDR010000334.1, read as the reverse complement.
CCAGCGCAGCAAGGACTACGGCAACCTGCTCGACACGTTCCGCCCCGGCCACGCCGACTACGCGTACTGGCGCAAGTACGGCCTGCGCGATCCGCGCGGCGGCGGGCGCAGTTCGGCGCGGCTGACGGCGCCGATGGTGGCCGCCGGCGCGGTCGCGAAGAAGTGGCTGCGCGAGGTGCACGGCACGACGTTCACCGGCTGGATGAGCGCGCTCGGCGAAGTCGAGATCCCGTTCGACGACGCCGCGGAAATCGGCCGCAACCCGTTCTTCGCCCCGAGCGCGGCGATCGTGCCGCGCCTGGAGGCCTACATGGACGCGCTGCGCAAGGCCGGCGACTCGTGCGGCGCGCGCATCGAGGTGCGGGCGGCCAACGTGCCGCCGGGGCTCGGCGAGCCGCTGTTCGACAAGCTCGACGCCGACATCGCCTACGCGATGATGGGCATCAACGCCGTCAAGGGCGTCGAGATCGGCGACGGGTTCCGCGTCGTCGCGCAGCGCGGCAGCGAGCACGGCGACGAGCTCACCCCCGACGGCTTCGCGAGCAACCACGCCGGCGGCGTGCTCGGCGGCATCAGCACCGGCCAGGATCTCGTCGTGCGCATCGCGGTCAAGCCCACCAGCTCGATCCGGCTGCCGCGCCGCTCGGTCGACCGCGAAGGGCGGCCGACCACCGTCGAGACGCACGGCCGCCACGACCCCTGCGTCGGGATCCGCGCCACCCCGATCGCCGAGGCGATGCTCGCGCTGGTCGTGATGGACCATGCGCTGCGCCACCGTGCGCAGTGCGCCGACGTGCGGCTGCCGGTGCCCCCGATCGGCGGCGCCGCCGCCTGAGCAGGCCCGGTCCCGGCTCGTGCCGGCGGCCGGCCGACCGCGGCTGCGCCGCTCAGCCCCGCACTTCCAGCGCACGCAGGAACGGCCGCAACAGGGCGAGCGGCCCGAAGCCCATCAGCGCGTACAGCGCATACTCTCCCGCCGC
>CALIDR010000333.1 GCA_938022295.1 uncultured Burkholderiaceae bacterium | reverse complement strand
TACCGCTGCCGCACGTACTGCCCGGGCGCCTCGTCGACCACGGCGTAGCCCTTGGCCGGGGCGCCGAGCGCGGGCGGGCGCGTCATGCCGCTCGAATGCGCGGCGAGCCAGGCCTGCCACGCCGGCCACCACGAGCCTTCGTGCAGCGTCGCCTCTTCCAGCCACTCCTCGGGCGGCAGATGCGGGTCGGCCAGGCGCCGCGTCTTGATGCGGTAGCGGCGCTTGGGGTGCACCGGGCCGGCGACGATGCCGGCGTTGTGCCCGCCCGAGGTCAGCAGGAACGTGAAGTCGTCCGAGCGCACCAGGTTGTCGACCTTGTAGACCGACTTCCACGGCGCGACGTGGTCGCTCTCGGTGCCGACGACGAACATCGGCACCCGGATGTCCGACAGCCGCACCAGCCGCCCCTGCACCGGGAAGCGGTTGGTCGCCAGTTCGTTGTCGAGGTACAGCCGGTACAGGTACTCCGAGTGCATGCGCCACGGCATGCGGGTGCCGTCGGCGTTCCACGCCATCAGGTCGATCAGGGCGTCGCGCTTGCCCTTGAGGTAGTTGTCGACGATCGGCTGCCACACCAGGTCGCGCGCGCGCAGCAGCGCGAACGCGCCGGCCATCTGCCGGCTCTCGAGCACGCCCTTCTTGTGCATCGACGCCTCGAGCATCGCGAGCTGGCTCGGGTTGATGAAGAACGCGAGCTCCCCGGGCTCCGAGAAGTCGGTCTGGGCGGCGAACATCGTGATCGTCGCCAGCCGCTCGTCGCCGTCGCGCGCCAGCGCCGCGGCGCCGATCGCGAGCAGCGTGCCGCCGATGCAGTAGCCCACCGCGTGGACCTTGCGCCTGGGCACGATCGTGGTCACGGCGTCGAGCGCGGCGCGGAAGCCCTTCGTCAGGTAGTCGTCCATGCCGACGTCGCGGTCGCCCTCGTCGGGGTTCTTCCATGAGATCATGAACACGGTGTGGCCCTGGTCGACCAGGTACTTGACGAGCGAATTGCGCGGGCTGAGGTCGAGGATGTAGTACTTCATGATCCACGCCGGCACGATCAGCAGCGGCTCGGCGTGGACCTGCTTCGTCGTCGGCGTGTACTGGATCAGCTCGATCAGCTCGTTGCGCAGCACCACCTTGCCCGGCGTCACCGCCACGCTCTTGCCGACCTCGAACGCCTCGCCGCCCGGCGGCGCGCCGTTGTCGAGCGTGCGCTGCACGTCCTCGAGCCAGTTCTGCAGCCCGCGCACCAGGTTCTGGCCGCCCTCGGCCTGCGTCAGCGCGAGCAGCTCGGGGTTGGACGCCAGGTAGTTGGCCGGCGAGCTCGCGTCGAGCAGCATGCGCACCGCGAACTGGAGCAGCTGCGCGTGGTACTCGGTGACGCCGCCGACGCCGCTGACCGCGTCCTTCATCAGCGCGGCGGCGTTCTGGTACGCGCGGGCGTAGACGTTGAACGGGAACTGCGACCACTCCGGCGCCTTGAAGCGCGTGTCGGGCTCGCCCTCGAAGCTCTCCGCCGGCGCCACCGGCTGGCCCGCCAGCGCACGCAGCGCGAAGGCCCAGGTGTCGGTCGCGCGCTCGAAGGCCTCGCGCTGCAGCTCGGCCTGCTTGGTCGGCGACTGCGCGAGGTGCATCAGCCAGTCGGCCCAGGCGGTCGTGAACGCGGTGGGCGCGAGGCCGGCGGTCATCTGCGCCATCTGGGCGCGGAACTCGCGGTCGAAGTCCTTCGCGTCGAGCGGGGGGCGGCGGGTCTTCGCCATGTCTTGTCTCCTCGGCAGCTTTGTGTTGTCGGCGCTCAGGCCGGGGCGTGCCAGCCGGCGTCGACCCACAGCTCGCCGCTGACGGCCGAGTTGGCGAGCATGAAGCAGATCGCGTCGGCGATCTCCTCGGGGCGGATCAGCCGCCCGAGCTGGGTGTAGGGCAGGATGTTCTTGGCCACGTAGTCCATGCCCATCGCGCGCACCATCGGCGTGTCGGTGAAGCCGGGGTGGATCACGCTGCAGCGCACGCCGTGGAAGATCGCCTCCTTCATGATCGTCGCCGCCGCGCCCTCGAGGCCGGCCTTCGTGCTGGCGTACGAGATCTGGCCGCGGTTGCCCTGCGACGAGATCGAGCCGATGAACACCACCGCGCCCTGCACGCCCTCGTCGGCGGTCCAGCGCTTGAGGCCGCGCGCGGCGCGGTCCTCGGCGATGCGGCCGACCATCTCGAGCACCCAGTACACCGGCGCGATCAGGTTGACCTCGACGACGAGGCGGAACTGCTCGATCGGGTAGATGCGCGCCCGGCCGGTGGCCTTGTCGACGCGCACCGCGAGGTCGTCGCGCGTGATGCCCGCGGCCGGCACGCAGATCGTGACGCGGCCGTGGCGCTCCTGCATCGCGTCGTAGACCGAGGCGCGGAACGCGGCGTCGGTCGTGTCGCCGCGGAACGGCACCGCCACCGTGCGCCCCGCCTCGGCGTTCAGCTCGGCGGCGACGTCGGCGATCGCGTCGTGCATGTCCACCAGCGCCACCGCCGCCACGCCGCGGCGCGCCAGCGTGGCCGCCACCGCGCGCCCGATGCCGCTCGCGCCGCCGGTGACCACCGCCACCTTGTTCGTGAATTCCATCCTGCCTCCTCGAGGGTGTTCGACGGGGCGGCAGTGTAGGCGCGCTGGCTTGCGCGGGGCCGACGGCGCCGGGGCGCGCTACTCGTAGAGCGTGACCAGCAGGTTGTACCGGCCGCCGACGAGCAGCACGGTGCCGTCGGGCAGCAGCGTCGCGGTGTGGTCGGCGCGCCCGGTGGCCATCGGGCGCGCGAGCAGGCCGAAGCGGTGGCCGCCCCAGATCTCGGCGCTGCGCGAGTTCGTGCGCCTGCTGCGGCTGGTCGACGAAGGGCTCGCGCGCGTCGCCGCTGCGCAGCCGGCGGCGCGCTACGTCGAGCTCGCGCGCGCGTACCGGCAGAACGCCGCAGGCGGGACACTGCCGCCGCGCTGAACCGCGCCCCGGCGACCCGTCAGCGCGCCAGCACCGGTGCCAGCGCGCGCCCGGTGTGCGTGCCGGCTGCGACCACCTGCTCCGGCGTGCCGGCCGCCGCCACGCGCCCGCCGCCGGTGCCGCCTTCGGGGCCGAGGTCGATCACCCAGTCGGCCTCGGCGATCACGTCGAGGTCGTGCTCGATCACGACGACGCTGTGCCCGCCGTCGACGAGCCGGTGCAGCACGCGGATCAGCCGCTCGACGTCGGCCATGTGCAGGCCGACCGTCGGCTCGTCGAGCACGTACAGCGTGTGCGGCGCCCGCCCGCGCCGGGCCGCCCCGAGCGGGCGGTCCCCCTCGGGGGGCGGCACCGCAGGCGCCAGGGGGCTGTCGATCCAGCCGCGGCGCGTGACGTCGTCGCGCACCTTGGACAGTTCGGTCACGAGCTTGATGCGCTGCGCCTCGCCGCCCGACAGCGTCGGGCTCGGCTGGCCGAGCGTCAGGTACCCGAGGCCGACGTCGTGCAGCAGCCGCAGCGGATACGCGATCGCCGGCATCGACGCGAAGAACTCGACC